>NZ_JACHTR010000020.1:0-32808 GCF_020135975.1 Campylobacter sp. W0014
TTTTGTTTTGTATAGTTTTGTTTTTTGCTTTACTTGGATTGTTTATCTTTACTTGGTTTTAAATTAGAAAAATTAAAAAGATTTTTCTCCTATAGCAGTGATTTGATAATATAAATTGATCGTTTTATAAAGATTAAATTTTGCTCTTAAAAGTTCTTCTTCGCTAGAATTTAAAGCATTGGCGGCATCTAAATAATCTTTCAACTCACTTTTTCCTAAATTATATTTTTCATAATAAGCTTTTTCAATTAATTTTTGTTTTGTATTAATATCTTCTAAATTTTTTAAAAGCGAAATATTGCTTTGATAATCCTTATAATTAAGCTCATATTCATTAATCGCACTTTGTAAAATTTGTTCATATTCTACTAAAAGTTTATCGTATTCAAATTCTGAAATTTTGATATTTTGACGCACTCTACCATAATCAAGAAAAGGAAGAGAAATTTTGATATTTCCACTTAAAATTTCAAATTTAAAGCTATTATTAAAATTTTCATCACTGCCATTTAAAATTCCGCCTAAAGAAATACTTGGCAATATAGATTTTTGCATGGAAGTATAATCTTTAAAAGCAGATTTTAGATTGTTAATCTTAGCTTGTACATCCGGACGATAAGCAAGTGTTTTTAAAGGAATATTAAATTCAGGCTTCAGCTCTTTAAAATCAGACAAAGACAAGGTTTTAAAATACTCTATATAAGAAAACCCCTCTTTTTTACCTAATAAATCTTGCAAATTTTTAATCAATAAATTTCTATTTTGCTCATTGCTTAAAAGATTTTGCTTTGCTTTTAAAGCGCTTTGCTCTAAATTCAGCAAATCAAGTTCTTCTATCTTTCCAAGATCATATTTATAAGTATAAAGTTCTTTCATTTGAGTTAAATTTTGAAAATATTGTTCAAGTAAATTTTGCATATCGTTAAAATAAGCAAGTTCAAAAACATCATTTAAAGCTGTATTAACCATGCTAATTTTCAAATTTTGCAAATCATATTGACTTGCTTTTGCACTAAATTCACTTGCTTTTGCACTATCTCTTATCTTTCCATAAATGTCTAATTCATAACTTAAATTTAAAGCATTATTAAAATTTTTACTCTCTAATCCTGAATTTAAATTTTTACTCTTTGCAAATCCCAAATTAGCATTTAAACTCGGATATAAATCATAATCAATCAAATCAGCCCTAGCCAAAGCACTCAATAAATTTAATCTCGCCACTTTAACATCACTATTGTTTTTTAAAACATAATCTATAAATTCATCCAAACGCTTATTATCATAAGCTTTGTACCATTCATAACTTATATTTAAATCCTTTAAATCACTCTGCTTTATCGAAGGCTCTTTAGGCAAAACCAATTTTGTCCCACAAGCTGTTATAAAAAAACCAATTAAAAAGCTGATTAAAATTTTCATTTTATTCCTTTGATAAAGCATGGATAGGATTTAAATTCGCCGCATTTTTGGCAGGAAAAAATCCAAAAATCACCCCGATTAAAATTGAACTTAAAAGGCCTAAAAGTATAGAATATGTATTTAAAATCATCGGAAAATCAGTGCTTAAATGATTAAAAGCAAAGATCACAAATACAGATAAAATAACCCCCAAAATCGCTCCTATAGTGCATATCATAATCGCTTCAATTAAAAATTGCATCATAATATCTTCTCTCCTAGCTCCTATAGCCATACGAATTCCAATTTCTCTTGTTCTTTCACTCACAGAAACAAGCATGATATTCATCACACCAATTCCCCCAACCACAAGAGCGATGATCGCTACACAAATTGTAAGTATTGTTGTTGTTTTTTTATTTGCTGTATAGGTTTTTCTAAAAGTGTCAGAATTGAAAGTGAAGAAATCTTTTTGCCCTCTTTTAAGGGTTAAAACACGTATAATTGCACTTTCAGCTAAAGTAGAATCCATATCATCTTTAACCTTAACAATAATTTCACGCAATTTTTTATCCCCAGTGATTTTATTCATAAGCGTTGTATAAGGAATGTAAAGACGCACAACATTATCATCAAATATTTTATTTTGATCTTTTTTCAAAATTCCTATAATTTTAAAAGGTTGAGAATCAAAAATCACCACTCGGCCTAAAACATCTTCATTGCTTAATTCTGGAAATAAATTCTTTTTAGCGTTAAAATCAAGAACGACAACATTTGAACTATGCTGCACCTCATCTTCGCTTAAAATTCTTCCTACATTAATCTTTAAGCCATCAATAGCAAAATTATTAACCCCTACTCCTTCAGCCTTAGCATTTAAAGAAATATTACTATAAGTTGCCACGCCCGAAGAGCTAGTATAAGCATCCACAGCTTCTAAAAAATTTAAGCTTTTTAAAGTTTTTAGATCACTAAAATTAAGCCTCGTCTTGCCCGAACGCAAATCTCCAAATCCTTTACCTGGAAAGATCTCTATACTACTTGTACCAAGATCAGAGATGGATTGCAAAACTCTAGCTTGTGAGCCAAGCCCTAAAGCCACGACACAAACTACAGAGGCAATCCCTATAATAATACCAAGCATCGTTAAAATAGAACGCAACTTATGTGCAATTATAGAAGAATAAGCAATTTTAAAGCATTCAAAAGCTTGATTTTTAAGCAAAGCTAAAGTTTTTCTTTCTTTCGTCATCACTCTAGGGGTAATTTTTTGATCATTTGTGCTTTTTTTCTCTTTACTATCGCTTAAAATTTCACCATCTTTTATTTCAATAACTCTTTTAGCTTGTTGGGCGATTTTAGGATCATGAGTCACTAAAACAATAGTATGACCTTGCTTATTTAATTTTTGTAAAATTTCAAGCACCATGATCCCACTTTTACTATCTAAAGCTCCAGTTGGTTCATCAGCTAAAATCAATTCTCCGCCATTCATCAAAGCTCTTGCTATAGAAACGCGTTGTTGCTGCCCGCCACTTAATTCATTAGGCTTAGAGTAAAGCTTATGACCTAGTTCAAGATCACTTAAAAGCTCTTTAGATCTTTGCTTTCTCTCTTGCGCATTTTTACCCGCATAAATAGCAGGCAAAGAAACATTCTCACTAGAGTTAAATAAATTTAAAAGATTATAACGCTGAAAAATAAAACCTATTTTTTCACGTCTTAATCTGGCTTTTTCATCATGGTTAAGATTAGTAACCTCATACTCATCTAATAAATAATTTCCACTGCTTGGACTATCCAAAGTTCCTATGATATTAAGCAAAGAAGTTTTTCCGCTTCCACTTTGACCGATAATTGCTACAAATTCACCCTTTTCTATATCAAGATTGATATTTTTTAAAATAGCATTTTTACCTATATTTTTATAGATATTTCTTAAGCAAATCATTAAAATCTCAATTTAATTTTTGATGCAAGTCCATCGGCACTAGAGCTAAGTATTAAATTCTCATCTTCGCTCACACCTTGTAAAATTTCAGTATTAATAGCATCTTTAATCCCAAGTTTAACGTATTTTTTAACGGCTTCATCATTTTCTAAAACCTCAACATAATAACCTTTTTCATCGTTTTTAATCGCATAGTTTGGAACAACAATCACATTTTTAGCACTCGCAACAATGATCTCATTTTCAACACTCATGCCTATACGTAAAAAATTATCCTTATTTGGAACATAAAATTTAGCATAATAATAAATCGCATTAGAAGTTGAACTAGAAGAACTTGAATCTGAATTTGAACTCGAATCACTCACTTCAGTATCAGCTGGATCGATGCTTTCTATTTTAGCATGATAAGTCTTTTGAGGATCACTTAGTAAAGAAAAATTAAGTTCTGTTCCTACTTTTATCTTACTCACATCCGCTTCGGCAACTTCCATTCTCACTTCCATTTCATCTAAATTAGCTATGCGAACTATAGTAGGTGTGTTTTGATTTGCATTAACAGTTTGTCCTTCATCAACTGCTACATTGATAATCACCCCATTAATCGGAGCGGTTATCGTAGTATAATCTAAATCTTTTTGAGCATTTTTAAGTGTGATTTCAAGCTGAACAACTTGCGCATTAAGATCGGCAACATTAGCTTTAAGAGTGTAATAATTATTTTTTTGACTTTCTAAATTCTCTAAAGAAGTCGCCTTTAAAGCATAAAGCTTCTTTTCTCTTTCGTATTGTTTTAAAGCGATATCTAAAGCAACCTTTTTGCTTTCTAAATTTGCCTTAGCGCTTTGAAGTTCTGCTTTTGTAATATCCAAATCATTTTGCTGCTTATCTTTATCAATTTGAGCGATCAAATCACCTTGCTTGACATAAGAACCCACATCCACGTAAAGTTTTAAAATTTGTCCACTAACTTGAGCTCCAACATCAACTTGATCTTTAGCATAAACTTTTCCTATAGCTTCTATGGATTGAGATATATTTTCTCTTTGTATTTTTTGGGTGAGATAAGTCACCTTTTCCTTATCATAAAAAAACCAATAATAAATCCCGCTAAGAATAACAATCAAAAACACCACTATAAAAATAATCTTTTTTTTCATTAAAAACCTTATTAATTATTATTAATCAATATTTAAAGCTTGAAAGTGAATTTTTTGTGAATTATTGTAAATTTTTAACGTTTAAATATAAATTAAAGTATTATAATTTTTATTTTTAACAAAAAAGCTTTTTTAATTTACTACAAAAAAATATAATTTCAATCAAAAACACATTCTAAAAAGGAAAAATAATTGCGTTTTATTATAATACTTTTATTAAATTTTTGCATTTCATTTGCTTCCATTTTATCCTTAAATGACGCTTTTCAAGTTGATTCAAAAAAATACGATAGTTCCATTATCATCGATGTAAAATTAGGACAAGATATTTATCTATACGCAAACAAAATCAAACTCCACATTAATGACAAAGATATAACATCTTTTTTAAATTTTCCCCCAAGTGTTGAAGAAAATAACGAAAAAGTATATTTTAAAGAATTAAATTTAGCCTTGCCCAATTTACTTTTAGAACATTATACTAAAAAAAATCTCAATCAAATCAAATTCGAATTTCAAGGCTGTTCCAAACAAGGTTTATGTTACAACCCTCAAATTTGGTATCTAGATCTAACACACCAAAATAACCAATTTTCAGTTTCAAAACCTTACAAACAAATCAAACCTAAAAAAGATTTTAATTCCCAATCCGAAGAAGGAATGATCGCTAATTTTCTAGCTACAAATAATCTTTTTTGGATTTTGCTTAGTTTTTTTGGCTATGGAATTTTACTTTCTCTCACACCTTGTATTTTACCTATGATCCCTATTTTATCTTCCTTATTAATCGCAAAAAGCGAGGGTAAAAATTCTAAAAAACACAGCTTTTTTCTTTCTTTTATTTATGTATTTTTTATGTCTTTAGCATACGCTATTGCTGGAGTGATTGCGAGTTTTTTAGGTGCAAGTGTTCAAGGAATTTTGCAAAAACCTAGTGTTTTAATTATTTTTGCATTAATTTTTGTTCTTTTTGCACTTGCGATGTTTGATGTTTTACGTTTTGAAATGCCTTTAAAATTTCAAAATTTCATACACAAAAAAAGCAATAATAAAAAAGGCATTATAGGTATAGCCATCATGGGCTTTTTATCTGCTTTGATCGTAGGACCTTGCGTTGCAGCCCCTTTAGCTGGAGCCTTAATATACATAGCAAATACCAAAGATGCATTGCTTGGTGGAAGCGCACTTTTTATAATGAGTTTTGGCATGGGAATTCCTTTGCTTTTTATAGGTTTAGGTTTAGGATTTTTAAAACCTGGCGCTTGGATGGAAAAAATAAAAGTATTTTTTGGCTTTATTATGCTTGCAATGGCTATTTGGATACTCTCTCGTATCGTAGAGACTCATTATATTTTAATAGCCTTTGGAATTTTAGGTGTATTTTTTAGTGTTTTTATGGGAATTTTTGAAAAAGCTCTTGATACTTTTACCAAAATTAAAAAAAGCATTTTGATTTTAGTTTTAAGCTATTCTCTTTGTTTGTTTCTAGGTGGACTTTTTGGAGCAAAAGACTTTTTAAACCCTTTAAACTTTAGCACAAAACAAGAAAATCAAACTTTAAATTATCATTTTATAAACAATCTTGATCAAATCAATCAAGAAATAAAAAACAATCAAGCTTTAATGCTTGATTTTACAGCATCTTGGTGTGAAAATTGCAAACTCTTAGATGAACTTACTTTTAGCGATCAAAGAATTATTGATCAAGTTAAAAAATATAAATTAATCAAAGTTGATGTCAGTCAAAACAATAGTGAAGATATAAAAACAATGAAACAATTCAATGTTTTTGGGCCTCCTGTTTTGATTTTTTTTGAAAATGGTAAAGAAAAATTAAAAATTACAGGTTTTATAAATGCCAATGATTTATTAAAAAAGTTAAAATCATAAAAATAAATTTTTATAAAAATTCAAAATAAGATTTAAAATTTTTATAATTACTTATCATTTACTTTTAATTTTTATACTTACAAACGAATACAAACATTCATAAGAAAACTCCTTAAAATTACATTCTAGCTAGCTTTTAAATCTAGCTAGCTTTTATTTTTTTACAGCTTCAAAATTAAATTCAAAATAAACTTTAAGTATTTTTTAAGATAAACTCTTGTTTTTTATGCTACAATTACATCGTTTTAATTTTAATTTTAAGAAGGAGAATTCTCATGAAACTAGTTAAACTTAGTTTAGTTGCAGCTCTTACTGCAGGTGCTTTTTCTGTAGCTAGTGCTACTCCAGTAGAAGAAGCTATTAAAAATATCGATGTATCTGGAGTATTAAGATACAGATATGAATCAGGTTCTTTTGATAAAAAATTTCCTGGCGGCAAAAGTGATTTAATTACTAGCAAACAAAACCACTTATATAGAGCACAAATTAATTTCAGCGCTGCCATAGCTGATAACTTCAAAACTTTTGTTCAATTTGACTACAATTCAAAAGATGGCGGATTTGGAAAAAACAATATCAGCAATACAAGTGATGGATTACATGTTCGCCAATTATACTTAACTTATACAAACGAAGATGTAGCTACAAGCGTAATCGCTGGTAAACAACAACTTAACACTATCTGGACAGATAACGAAATCGATGGTTTAGTTGGAACAGGTGTAAAAGTAGTAAATAATAGCATTGATGGTTTAACTTTAGCTGCTTTTGCAATGGATAGCTTTAATGAAAAAGTTGTTGGAAGTCAACAAAAATATGGAGATAGCGATGCTAGCCCTTATTTAAATTGGGATAAAAATATCTATGGTGCTGCTGCTATAGGTTCTTATGAAGCTCTTAGTGGACAACTAAATCCACAATTATGGTTAGCTTATATGGATGAAAACGCTTTCATGTATGCTTTAGATGTAGCTTATAACACAACTATTTTTGATGGTGTAAATTGGACACTTGAGGGTGCTTATTTAGGAAACTCTTTAGATAATAAACTTAAAGATGCTTTCGGAAAAGATAGTGCAACAGGTGGTAATTTCTTTGCTTTAAGAGGCACTATCGAAGTAAATGGTTGGGATGCTAGTCTTGGTGGTTTATACTACGGTGATAAAGAAAAAGCAAGTGTAACTGTAATTGAAGATCAAGGAAATCTTGGTTCTTTACTAGCTGGTCAAGAAATTTTCTATACTGATGGTTCTCAATTAAATGGTAGCGTTGGTAGAAATATCTTTGGTTATGTTACAGCTGGTTATACTTTCAACGAAACAGTTCGCGTAGGTGGTGATTTCGTATACGGTGGAACTAAAACAGATATTCACGAAGGTGGTAAAAAATTAGAAGCAGTTGCAAGAGTAGATTACAAATATTCTCCAAAACTTGACTTCTCAGCATTCTATTCTTATGTAAATGTAGATAGAGATCATGGTGATAAAGGTGATCACAACGCTGTAAGACTTCAAGCTCTTTACAAATTCTAAGAATCGCTTAGAATGAAAAATTTTAAAGCTAGGTTTTATAAAACCTAGCTTTTTTTATGCCTAAAAAATCTTTCATTTTTGTTAAAAAAATCTATAAGTTTTAATTATTATTTTTAAAAATATTTTTTGATTGGCTTTAAGATTTAAACCAATCAGCTATTTTTTCAAAAAATCCTTTTTGTTCTTGATGCATACCATCTTTAATCCCAAAACTTTCACTGAGTTTTTCTAAAAGCTCTTTTTGCTCATCATTTAAAGAACTCGGAAATTTAATAGAAATTTGAACGATTTGATTACCTATATAAGAGCTATGAACATCCTTTACTCCTTCTTTTTCGAGAACAAATCTTTGACCATCTTTAGCGCCTTTAGGTAAATTTAAAACCGCTTCTCCTCGTATAGTAGGAACTTTTACACTCTGTCCTAAAATGGCTTGAGTAAAAAATACTGGATATTCTATATATATATCATTTTCATCTCTTATAAAAGTTTTATCCTCATCAACAATAATCTTAACGTACAAATCACCTCTAGAGCTATTTTTACTCATATTGCCTTTAGAATTAACTCTTAAATTTATCCCACTATCTACACCTTCTGGGATACTAATTTCAACTTGATCTTTTATCTCTTCATAACCTTTACCCTTACAATCGCTACATTTTTCACGAATACTTTCTCCGCTACCTTGGCATTCTGGACAAGTTTGTGCAAAAGTTATAAAGCCTTGAGAAATTCCTACTTGTCCACTTCCTTTACATTTAGGACAAGTTTGAAGTTTTCCATCTTTGGATCCTGTTCCTTGACAAGTTTTACAAGAATTTTTATAAACAAAATCTATATTTTTTTTACATCCAAATATAGCTTCTTTAAAACTCAATCTTAAATTAACAATCAAATCACTTGCAAATTTTTCATCACTTGTTTTCTTACGACGTGATGAACGGCCAAAACCATCGCCAAAAAAACTAGAAAAAATATCTCCTAAATCCTCAAAACCTCCAAAACCAGAAGTACTTCCAAAGCCTCCTCCCTTTAATCCATCTTTACCATATCTATCATAAATAGCGCGTTTTTCATCATTGCTTAAAACTTCATAAGCTTCATTAACTAATTTAAATTTGTCTTCAGCTTCTTTATCTCCTTGATTTCTATCTGGATGATATTTTAAAGCCATTTTTCTGTAGGCTTTTTTTATTGTATCTTTATCAGCACTTTGCGTAATTTCTAAAATCTCATAATAATCCAATTCCATATCAAATCCTTAATTTTTGTAATAAAAAATATCAAAAAAGCTAATTTTAGCAAAAATAAACTCAATAATTTATCAAAATTTAAATAAAATTATGCAAATATTATTAAAACACTAAAATAATTAATGAAGGAAAATATTAAATGATTAACGTATTAATGATAGAAGATGATCCTGATTTTGCACAACTTTTATCCGAATATTTAGCTCAATTTAATATAAAAATCACAAATTTTGAAACCCCTAAAGAAGCCTTAAGCATGGGTATGCATGGTTATGATTGTTTGATTTTAGATTTAACTCTACCTGGAATAGACGGACTTGAAGTCTGTAGGGAAATCAGACAAAAAAACAATATTCCTATTATCGTTTCTTCGGCTAGGGGAGATCTTAGTGACAAAGTAGTAGGACTTCAAATCGGTGCAGACGATTATCTTCCTAAACCTTATGATCCTAAGGAAATGTATGCAAGAATCACTAGTCTGATTCGTCGCGCAAAAAGAATTGAAACTTCTAATAATGAAAATATCAATTCTGCTTTCAAAATTGACGAAAGAAGACATGAAATTAGTTACAATGATAAAGTTTTAACTCTAACTCCAGCCGAATATGAAATTTTAGAATATCTTATCCAGCAGCACAGTTATAGTGTATCTAGAGAGCAACTTGTTAATCGCTGCAAAAATCTTAAAGATAAAGATTCTAAAAGCTTAGATGTTATCATCGGCAGGTTAAGAACTAAAATAAATGACAGCTCTAAATCCCCAAAACACATTTTTTCCGTTAGGGGAATAGGATATAAACTTATAGGATGATTCGAAAAAAATATTCTATCTATACAAAATTAGTTATTTTATTTGTTGTAACCTTTCTTCTAGTTTGCATTCTTTTTATTGTTTTATTAAAAATCGAAGAGAATGCTTATGCTGAAGAAGGGGTTTTAAGACAAAAAAATCTCGTTAATAATATGCTAAGCTCTTACAATCCAAATTTTAACATAGATACTTATTTTGATAACAATGGTTTTTCCATTGTAAAAAATTCAGATTTAATACATACTATTAAAGAAGATGGCGAAATTCTTTTTTATAATAAAAATAATAAAATATGTCATTTTAACTCTTTAAAATATCATAATAATCTTTATATCGATATCCAATGTGGTGATTTTCAAAAGCTCTATAAAGAAAATATTAACGATAGAATTTATAATCTTTTACTAATAGGATTTTTCTTTTTTTCCTTTTTAGTTGTTTTTATGTATTTTTCAGTTTTAAAATCCCTTGAACCTCTTAAGAAACTTAGAAAACAAGTTGCTGAAGCTGCTAATGGAAAAAAACCTGATTTTGTCGATTACCAAGAAGATGAAATAGGGAGAATTGCCCTTGAATTTAAAAAAGCTTTTACCAGAAATCAAGAACTAATACAATCAAGACAACTTTTTTTACGTACTATCATGCATGAGTTAAAAACTCCTATTGGCAAAGGAAGAATTATCGCAGAAATGATTAAAGAAGATAAACAAAAAGAAAGATTGATTGATATATTTTCACGTATGGATTCTTTGATTAATGAATTTGCAAAAATAGAAAATCTTTTTTCAAAAAATTATAATTTACATTTTAAACCTATCCAATTTAGCACGATACTTGAAGAAGCAAAAAATTATTTAATGAGAGACGATTTTAATAAAATTGTCAAAATTCACTTAGAAAGTGATGCTTTAATTAATGTTGATATGGAAATTTTTCCTGTGATTTTAAAAAATTTAATTGATAATGCTTTAAAATATTCAAGCGATGGAACTTGCGAAATATATTCTCATCGTCAATATTTTGTTATTCAAAATCCAGGACGAAAATTAAGTGAACCTATAGAATATTATTTTGAAGCCTTTACTCGAGAAAAAGACGAAAAAGTGAAAGGTATGGGTTTGGGTCTTTATATCGTTTTTGAAGTATGCAAATTGCATAATTTTGACATTATCTATTATTATGAAAATAATAAACACTGTTTTAAAGTTTTTTTTGGAGAAAAAAAACACAATGAAACACAACAATGATTTAGAAAAATTTAATAATTTAATCGAAAGCTTCTCAAATTTACCCACTATAGGTAAAAAAACTGCTATTCGACTTGCTTATTATATATGCATAAATAATCAACTTGAAGGTATGAAACTCGCACACAATATCGAAAATGCTTTGCGTTTTATCAAACCTTGTCAGCAATGTGGATCTTTAAGTGAAAACGAACTTTGTGGAATTTGCACCGATGAGGAAAGAAACAAAGAAACTCTATGTATCGTTGAAACTCCAAAAGATATTCTTATTATAGAAGAAAGTAAAAGTTATCATGGGTTGTATTTTGTACTGGATGAGTTAGATAATGAAAAAATATCCAAACTAGAAGAAATGATATTAAAGCAAAATAGCAAAGAATTAATTTTTGCTTTACCCCATAGCATCAACTCGGATGCAACTATTTTTTTTATTGAAGACAAATTTAAAAATTTAAATCTCAAATTTAGTAAAATTGCTCAAGGTATTCCAAGTGGAGTGAATCTTGAAAATGTCGATACCATTTCTTTAAATAAAGCAATTCAATATCGCACTAAAATTGAAATCTAACTTTTATAAGCATTATTTGCTAATTCTTGTAAAGAATAATTCTTAACTTTTTTATACTCAAAACCCTCTTTTTTTAAAAAATCTAGCAAAGTTTTTTCCATAATTTCGCTTGATTTTAAAATTTCACTTGAAAGCTGAAAACTCATTGGTTTTATACGCTTTGGAATGCAAGCTAAAATTTGAGTTTGAGGTAAATCACCCATTAATTCCATGTATTGAAGGGTTTGAAGCATTTCAACTTCATGTGCACTTCCACTCCAATTAAGATTTTTTGGCATTGCTTCATAAGGAAAGAAAAATACATCTCCTATATTTGCATTATCAGCATCAATGCAATCTATTAGAATCACTCTATCATAACTTGCAATTATATAGCTTAATTGCAAAGCTAAAGTTCCACCATCTATAAATTCTATACTATGAATAGGATGAGTAAATTCATAATTTTTTTTCAAAAAATTACAAACATGAACCCCTATGCCCTCATCCGCAAACATAATATTCCCTATGCCAAGCACAAGGAATTTCAACTTCTCTCCTCTTTGACATATTTATAACCGCTAAAAATTGCATCCATAGCACCATTTTTACCTTTAACAGCATTAAAAATAGCCATATAAACATGAATAGGAACAAAAATCATCACAACCCACATTAAAATCCTATGATAAATTCTAACTTCTGCTAATCCACCCAATTTCGCTTCAAGTGGTTTTAAAAGATCATATAGCATTCCACCTAAACCTTCATGATAAGTATGGGTATAAAGAATAAGTCCTGTTAAAATGATACCAAGCATCACAAGATAAAATAAAAAATAAGTCACAAATTGCAAAGGATTATAAACACCCCTTAGATGTGGATGTTTGCCTAAAAAAATATAAAATTTAATTTGATTAATCCAAAGCTTAATACTAAAAAGATCTAAAATAGAAACACGCTCTTTATGACTGATTTTATCACAAAAGAAAAGATAAATTTTAAAAATAATACAAGCAATTAAAACAAATCCTACAACTTGATGAACTAAACGATATTTAGCCTGCATAAAATTTACAGGCTCAAAACTACTCATAGGACTTTGAAATACATAAGAAATATAGTATCCAGTTCCTATTAAAATCACTATAGCAATCGCTCGAATCCAATGCGTTAAACGCAAACCGATGCTAAATTCATATTCAGCTTTTCTTTGTAATTTTTCTTCTTTATTGCTCATAAAAAGCCTCCTATAAATTTACATTGACTTTATATTCGCTTAAATTATTTCCTTTGGTGTCCATAACATGCACAGCACAAGCTATACAAGGATCATAAGAATGAATTTTGCGTATAATCTCAAGCGGTTGTTTAACATCAGCTATTTTAAGGCCTATTAAACATTGTTCATAACTTCCACCTACTCCATTAGCATCTTTTGGACTCGCATTCCAAGTTGAAGGAACTACGGCTTGCCAATTTTCAATCACACCATCTTTTATTCTACACCAATGGCTTAAGGTTCCTCTTGGTACGTGCCCCATATAGCGGCCTCTGTATTCACCATTTACCATTTTACTTGTATCTGGAGTATAAGGTGCGCAGGTAGTTTGATCTACTTTTAAATTTTCCACCAAATTATCAAAGGCTCTTAAAGCATTATTAGCTACAATTTTAGCCTCCAAGCAACGAGTAGCAGTTCTTCCAAGAGTGCTAAAGACAGCATTCAATGGAAGTCCTGTTTCTTTTAAGAACTCATCAACTACTGAAACAACATTTTTATTTCCTTTAGCATAATTGATCACTATATTTGCAAGAGGTCCAACTTGCATTGGGTTTCCCTCATAACGTGGTGCTTTGATCCAGCTATATTTTCCTTTAGTATCAAAAACCTTAGAATCAACCTTATTTCCATGATGATCTATACTATCTCCATCAACAAGCCCTGTATAATTTGGATTTGTTTTACCATCATAAGGATGCAATGGTTCATTGTCTACATACCAAGAATGAGTTGCTTCTTCAGTAATTTTATTTTCATCCACCTCATAAACTTTGCTCAAATCTCCATTTTTAATTATACCGCTTTCAAATAACCATTCATTTTTTCCAAGTTGAAATTCTTGAAAAGTAAATAGATTATTTACTCCGATATCATTTAAAACACTAGCTTCACTTGCATAAGCTTTTCCAGCCATTACAAGATCTGGATAATAAGCACGATTAACAAAATCTTGCACTTCTTGAAATTTACTCATATATTCTCCCATTCTTGAAGGGTTTAAAAGATCCATAACGCAAGTTACACCTCCAACGGTTAAACTTTGCGGATGTGGATTTTTTGCTCCAAAAATAGCCATACATTGAGCGATAATTCTTTGAATTCTTAAGCATTCTAAATAATGAGAAAGAACGATTAGATTTTCTTCAGGAGTCAAACGATAAGTTGGATGTCCATAATAAGCATTTGCAAAAGGTCCTAAATTCCCCTTATCTACAAAAGTTTTAAGTCTTTGTTGCACTTCAAGAAGTTTATCAGCTCCTGTTGCATAAGGATTTGAAGTATATTTGAAAGCTTCATCACTTGCCTTCTTAGGATCCGCACTTAAAGCACTTACTACATCGGCCCAATCAAGCCCATGAAGTTGATAAAAATGTACGATATGATCATGCAAAAAAAGAGCCGCATTCATCAAAGTTCTAGTCAATAATGCATTTAAAGGAGGAATAATACCCAAAGCATTTTCAACAGCCATAATACCCGCTTTATAATGAGAAAATGTACATACTCCGCAAATTCTTTGAGTCATAAAGCCCGCATCCCTTGGATCTCTTCCTTTAACAATAGTTTCAATACCACGCCATAAGGTAGAACCTGCATAAGCTTCTTTTACTACATTGTTATCATCAACAACAACTTCAACTCTTAAATGTCCTTCTATTCTTGTAATTGGATCAACGATTATTTTTTGACTCATTCTTACTCCTCATTTTTTTTCATAGAAGCAATGACTGCATGAGCAGCAATTGCAACTCCAGTAAGTGTTAATACTCCTATACCTATTTTATCTGAAACATTATCAGCGCCCAAACCAAAAACAGTATCAAATTTATGACTCGCCAAAGGTTCCTCAAAAGGTCCCATTTTATCCCAAAAATTTGGTTCAGAACATCCTATACAACCATGTCCTGATTGGATGGGCCAAGAAGTATGCTGGTTAAATCTCTCTCTTGAACAATTGTTAAAAGTATAAGGCCCTTTGCAGCCTACCTTATAAAGACAATAACCATTTTTTGCACCCTCATCACCAAAATTTTGGACAAATTCTCCTGCATCAAAATGTCCACGTCTTTCACAAAGATCGTGAATTCTTAAACCATAAGCCCATTTTGGTCTATTATAAACATCAAGTGCTGGGAGTTCTTTAAAAAGTAAGAGTTGTAAAACATTACCTACTATATTTTTTTCACTTGGAGGACAACCTGGAACATTAATCACTGTTTTATGGGTAATCTTGCTTAAAGGCTGGGCATTACTTGGATTTGGTCTTGCTGCTTGTATTCCCCCAAAAGAAGAACAGGTTCCAATAGCTAAAATCGCATAGGCATTTTCACTCGCTTCTTTACTAAGCTCATATCCAGTTTTTGCATGAGGCCCTATTGTAAGATAATGCTCTTTATCTCCGCATGGAATACCGCCTTCAACCATTAAAATATATTGATCCTTATATTTTTTAATCGCATTTTCTAAATTTTCTTCTGCCTGCCAACCTGCAGCAGCCATTACAGTTTCATGATATTCTAAAGAAATATAATCAAATATCAAACTATCAATTGTAGGCGTATCACTTCTTAATAAACTTTCACTACAACCTGTACATTCTGCCATATGTAGCCAAATAACAGGCAATCTATCTGCTAATTCTGCAGCCTTTGCCACCATAGGTGTAAAAGTCGCTGGAAGCGCCAAAAAAGCTGTCATAGCTCCTGCCCATTTTATAAAATCCCTTCTGCCAAATCCAGCTTTTTCTAAAGCTTTAGGAATCGAAGAATTAGGATTTAAAGAAGGAAGCTTCTCAAGCGCCGTTAAATTAGACTCTATTTGATTATAATCGATCATGAAAATTTCCTTAAAAATAAAATAACTATACTAATGATAGAACAATACGATTTAAAATTAAATAAAATTAAAATAATAAAAAAATATTTTTATATTTATTTTTTTAAACCTTTTTTTAATTTTCTAATCAAAAATCTAGCAGGATGAATACAAGAAATAAAATCCTTATGTATACATAAAGGTTCATTTTCAATCAAAGCACAAAGATAACGTGCAGCTAATACAGCTGTAGAAAAAGCTCGAGATCCATGAGCAAAATTTAAATAAAGATTAGGGATATTTTGAGGTAATTTTTGCTCTTTATTTTTTGTCCATAATAAATCTTTATAACACTCTTTATAAAACTTTTCATCATAAGCCGCACCAATAATCGCAAATCGATCGCTAGAATAAGACCTAAATCCCACTTTAGATCCTTTATAAATCAATCTTTCATCCCCCTTTAAAAATTCTTGAATATTTTTAATATTTTCTTTATCATCTTCGCTTTTGGAATTAAAATCGGAACTCAAACGATCATAGCTCGCTCCTATAACTTGAATTCCTTCATTTTTTGGACAAATATAAGCTTTTGATGAGAATGGATATTGAATATCGCAAAAAGGCTCTAAATGAGTAACTTGACCACGAACTTTGCTTAAACTCATAAAATCATAGGATATAAAATCTTTAGTATCAGCACCCATGGCATAAATTAAAATTTCTGATTGATAAATATCTTTTATTTCATCAAAAAAAAGTTTAAAAGCGCCATTTTCATACTGATAATTTTTAAATTGATGATTAAAATAAATCTTAGCTTTGCTTTTTTCAAACAAGACTCGAACAAGGCTTTTTGGTTTAATATGGCCACCATCTTGTAAAAATGCTTGATTATTTTTAATATCAAATAAAATATTATTTTCTTGAGATAAAAAACGCTCTTGCATTAAATCATTGTGTGCAATTTCTACAACTCCGTCTAATTTTAAATCTAAAATTTGACGATAAAAACGATTGGCTTCAATTAAAGCCAGTTGGGAAAACTCACCCAAAGCAACACCTGGTTTTAAAATCAAAGAACTTAAAATTCCACTTTCATTCCCACTAGCACCCTCTCCTAAACGAGTATTTTTTTCAAAAACGCTGATTTTAAAACCTCTCAAAGAAAGCTCATATGCTAAAACCGCTGCACAAATACCAGCACCAATAATTGCTACTTCTTTATTTTTTATTTTTTGAGAAACTCTTTGAAAATATGCTTCTTGAAACATTTTTTGTTCTGTTTGATTTTTTTCAAAAATAGCTTGGATCATTTCTCTTTTTCTAAATCCTTTAATTTTTTGAACACAAAAGCCATTTTTTTGAAGATTTTTTTGAAGTAAACTGGCCGCAGAAAAAGTATAAACTTGTGTTCCTTTTTTTGATAATCTTGCTATCTCAAACAACACGCTATCATCAAACATAGCAGAATTTTTACTCGGAGAAAAACCATCCAAAAACCACACATTGGCTTTAAAATCAAGTTTTTTTAAAACAGAAATATCATCAAATACAAGATCTAAAAAGCAATTTTTAAAATAAAATCGATAATATCCTTCTTTACAAGGAGGATAAAATTTTAAAAAAGGTTCAAGTATCTCTTTAAAATCTTCATAAAATCCAAGTTTTTGATAAATCTCTCTTAAAGTTTCTTTATCGATGTAAAATTTTTCTATACTGATATAAAATAATCTTTTTTGATGATTTTGCTCTTTCAAAAATCTTTTTAAGGTTAAAAAAAAATTAAGTCCTATGCCAAAACCTGTTTCAGCAATAACAAATTGCTCTTCATCACTCCAGCTAAAAGCTTCAGTGTAAATATACTTACTCTCTTGTACCCCATCTTGTGAATTAAAATAAAAATCATCAAAATCAAGAGAAAATGGAGTATTGTCTTTAAAAATTATATTTGCTTTTTCCATTTTAGCGATTGTGATAGAAATAACTATCTACCCCATCAGCAATTCCTTTAGCCAAAATATCTTGAAAATTTTTACTTGCAATTCTTTGCCCTTCGCTTGGATGGGTGATATATCCTATTTCAATTAAAATTGCTGGCATTTGTGCTCCAACAAGAACCCAAAATGGAGCTTCTCTTACTCCGCCATCAACTATTTTGTATTTTTTTCGCGTTTGAGTTAATATATTTTTTTGCACATCAATAGCGAGCTTGTTGGATGCTACAATTTTTTCACGATTTAAAAAATTTAAAATACTTTGTTTCGAAAAATAATTGATTTCTTCAAAATCCCCTTGATTCTCTTTTTCAGCTGCTTTTTTACTTCTTTCACTTCTAGCAGGACTCAAAAAGAAAGTTTCTACTCCTTCAGCACTTTTGGCTTTTTTTGCATTAGGTGCCGCATTAGCATGAACGGAAATAAATAAATCCGCCCTTTTATCATTAGCAAATTTAGTTCTATCTCTTAAATTAATAAATTGATCAGTGCTCCTAGTATAAAGAACCCTATAACCTCTTTTTTTAAGCTCGCTTCCAAGTTTTAAAGCTGTGCTTAAAACGACATTTTTTTCTTTAAGAGTTCCTTGTTTATTGCCTAAAGCTCCACTATCTTTTCCGCCATGACCGGCATCAATAACAATGATTTTTCTTGATTTAAAATTAGAACTTAAAATATTTTTATTGTTATTATTGTTATTGTTTTTATTAGATATTTTTTTACTATCTTTTTGAAAACCCAGAGTTAAACTTTTATTCTCCAAATTTTTAGAAATATCAAATTCTTTTAGAGAGCTAAGAACAATTCTAACTGTTTTTGGATTATATTGTGTTATAGTAATATTGTTTTTGCCAAAGGTAAAATTTTTACGATTACCTTCTAAAATTCCTTTAAAACTTATAATTTGTCTGAAAAATTTTTGATCTTTGGAGCTAAAAATCGAAATTTCATCATCGCTTAAAGTATCACTTAGATTAAGTATTACTGCATTTGAAATTTTATCAACATCTAATACATACAAAGGATCTTTTCTACCTTGTTTTGGTTTTTTATCTTGAGAATTTTGTATTTTAACTGACTTAATTTCTTGTTTTTTTGGCAAATCTTTTTGCATTGTTTCCTTTTTTGCAGTTTTTAAAACAGTGCTAGACTGTTTTGAAATTTTTAATTTTTTATCATTAAAATCAAAAACAATAGGAATTCTTTCTTTAGCATAAATCACAATACGAATCGTCTTTGGATTATATTGGGAGATAACCACTCGGTAATCATCCATCTTATATTCTTTCTTTCCCCCCTCTAAAACCCCATTAAAATCACTGATATGGCGGAAATTGCCTTTTTCATCTAAAACAAAACTTTTAACATCTTTTTCATTTAAATTTGTATTTAGTTTAAGCTCGACACTTTGACTAATCTTGTTTGAGCTTAAAACATAAATTTTATCATTTTCTTTTTTTGTATCTAAGGAACTATTTTGAACCTGTGGTTTTTTTTCTACCTTTTTATTTACATCTTGATCTTTTTTTTCTTTGGAAATATTTTTTTGGCTTTGAGTTTGTGAAAAAGTAGAAATTTCAGTATTGTTTGGAGGATTATTTCTTTTTTTATCTTTTATAACAGCTTTTCTTAAAGCATTAATGCTTGATTGGCTAACTCCGCTTTCTTTTAACTCTTCTGCGTAAGATCGATCATCTAAATTTAAAATATTTGAGCTTATAATTAATCTTTTTAAAAGTTCTATCTTAGTTTTTTCATCTTCATTAATAACACTTTGAATATAAAGGCTTTTTAGCTGCTGATGAAATTTTATCTGTGCATCGGCTTTAGACGTGATAAAATTATTATCAAAATTATCAAGCTCTTTTTCATACGCTCCAAAGCAAAAATTAAAAAAAACAAAAAAGCAAAATAAAAATTTAATCATTCTTCACCATTAACAAGCTTATCGATTAATTCTTTAACACTGATTAATTTATCCAAGCGATATCCATTTGCTCCTGTAAAAAATAATCCTGTTTCTTTTTTTCCAGACCATGCATCAAAAAGTCTATCAGCTATACAATATCCAACTTTTGTAGCCTCTTTTCCTCTACCACAAGGCGCTACACAATTGCTAATACAATTTATTTTAGGCCCCATTCTTTTATCGACCAAATTAAGTAAATTAGTTCTTACACCTCTTGCAGGATATCCAACTGGAGATTTAATAAGTTCTATATCTTCTTTTTTGCAAGAAAGTAAAACATTTTTAAAATCATCGCTAGCATCACACTCAAAGGTACCGATAAAACGTGTTCCCATTTGCACTCCGCTCGCACCCAATGCGATCGCATTTTCAATATCTTTCTTATCCCAAATTCCTCCTGCTGCAATCACTGGAAATGAACCCCAATTTTTAGCTTCTTCAACCACCGGAGCGATTAATTTTTCTAATTGATAACTTGGATCAAGACATTGTTCATAGGTAAAACCTTGATGCCCTCCACTTTTTGGCCCTTCAAGCACTACAGCATCTGGCAAACGATTGTAACGATTTTGCCATCTTTTACAAATGATTTTTAAGGCCTTGGCTGACGAAACAATGGGAACTAAAGCAACATCTGGAAAATCCATAGTAAATTCTGGTAAATTTGTTGGAAGTCCCGCACCTGAAACGATAACATTAAATCCAACCTCGCAAGCATCTTTAGCAATCCTTGCATAATCATTACTTGCACAAAGTATATTACATCCCAAAGGAGCATCACCACAAACTTTTCTAGCATTATCAATCAAAGCTTGCAAGCCTTTTCTTGAGTAAAAATTCTCACTTCCATAAGGTTTAGCATTAAGCTCCTTGCTCACATAAGAACGATTTTCATAATATCCTGTTCCAACAGATGAAATAATACCGAGTCCACCATTTAAAGACACAGCTGAAGCTAATTTATCCCAACTTATACCTAAACCCATTCCTCCTTGAAAAATAGGATGTTTAATTAAATGTTTTCCTATTTGAAGAGATTTAAAACTCATTCTGTAACCTTTAATTTTGCAAATTTTCTTTTACCCATTTGTAAAATATATTCTCCAGTATTTAATTGCATTTGTTCATCATTAATTTTTTGCAAATTTACACTCACTGCATTAGCACCTATGCTTCTTCTTGCAGCAGAGGTCGAATTTTCCAATCCACACAATACTAAAGCTTTAGCTAGCCAAATACTTTCGCCTTTAAATTCAAATTCTTTAATCTCACTTGGCAAAGCATTAGCACTATGAATTCTATCAAATTCTTCTTTTGCAAATATTGCATCTTCTTTGGTATAAAAACGCTCAACAATCTCTAAAGCTAAATTTTCTTTGGCTTTTTTAGGATGTAATTTAGCATTTTTTATATCATTTTTTATATCTTCAAGTTCTTTTAAAGTTTTTTGACTTAAAAGCTCATAATATCTAAACATCAACTCGTCGCTAATGCTTAGAATTTTAGCATACATATCATTAGGCTTTTCTGTAACACCTATATAATTATTTAAACTTTTGCTCATTTTATTAATACCATCTAATCCTTCTAAAAGAGGCATCATTATCACCGCTTGTTCTTTGCTTGTATTGTAAATTCTTTGAAGATGTCTACCCATTAAAAGATTAAATTTTTGATCAGTTCCACCCATTTCTATATCACTTTTTAAGAAAACACTATCATAGCCTTGAAGTAAAGGATATAAAAATTCACAAATACTAATAGAATTTTGCTCTTTAAAGCGTTTTGTAAAATCATCACGTTCAAGCATTCTTGCTACACTAAAGGTTGAAGTAAGCTCTACTAAACCACTAGCTCCAAGTTCATTAAGCCAAACAGAGTTAAATTTGATCTGCGTTTTTTCTTTATCTAAAATTTTAAAAACTTGTTTTTCATAAGTTTTCGCATTGATTAAAACCTGCTCTTTATCTAATTTTTTTCTTGTAGCATTTTTACCACTTGGATCTCCAATTTGACCTGTAAAATCACCGATTAAAAATTGTACTATAGCTCCATGTTTTTGCAAAAAAGCCATTTTATTTAAAACCACGCTATGCCCTAAATGCAAATCAGGTGCTGTAGGATCAAAACCGGCTTTAACGAAAAAATTTTCACCCTTTTCATAATAATTTTTTATTAATGATTCTATTTTTTCTTCATCGATGATCTCTGCACACCCTCTTTTAATTTCAGCTAAAATATCTTTAATATTCATTTTTATCCTTTAACTTTCTTTATAAGCATCATTTAAAGATACAAAATCTAAAATTTTGCAATGAATTTTTAATCTCTCGCGAACACTGTCTGGATTTATATTTTCCGGTATTTCTATTGTTATTTCAAAATAATCCACGGTTGAATTTATATCTTTTGCTAAATTGATCGTCAATAAATTAATTTGCATTTTAGCTAAAACTGCTAAAAACTCTGCTAAAATTCCCTTTTTATTTTCTAAAGAAAAAAGAAGTTTATAAGATTTTGGTATATTCGAATCCCATTTGATAAAAACCATATCTCTTTTTTTCTCTATCATTTTTTCTGCTCTATCACAAAGCTTATGATGCACAATAGCATTTCCACGCTCTACAAAAGCAACTACTGTATCACCTCTTTTAGGATGGCAACAATAGTCAAAATCTACATTGGCTATTTTTCGATTAGAGTAGATTAAGAAATTTCCTATATTGTATTCTTGAATTTCATATTTATCAAACCAATAAGATTTTTTTGCATATTTTTTAAGTCCATTGACAATATCTTTAAGATACGTATTATCATTGGCTACTTCTCGTATGCGTCTTCCTAAATTTTCCTTTTCTATCCAAGCTTCTATTTTATTTTTATCCACACCAAAAACAAAACTAAGCATATTAATAGCACTTGCAAGATTAATTTCTCTCATTTTTTGCTTACAAAATTCTCTAATACTAGCTTTAGCTTTTCCTGTTTTAACACTATCAATCCACGAACAACGATAAAATTTATCTTCACTCGTTACAACTCGGACAATATCTCCATTTTTTAATTCTGTAAGCAAAGGAACTTTAACCCGATTAACATAGGCGCTTTTTGCATGAAGTCCAATTTTAGTATGCACTTCATAAGCAAAATCAAGAACTGTTGCACCTCTAGGCAAAGTAAAAATCTCTCCTTTTGGAGAATATACGGCTACATCTTCTACATAAAGACTATCTTTGGCGTATTCATAAAGTTCAATAGCATTATAATCTTCAGCATTTTGAGGATTATTGGCGCTTTGTATTGAAATATCGGTTAGCCAATCTAGATTTGGCGCAGCAACGCTACCATCTTCTTTATATTTCCAATGAGCAGCAATTCCAAATTCTGCAATTTTATGCATATCAAAAGTTCTAATTTGTGCTTCGATAATATTTTTTATATCAAAAAGTGTTGTATGTATTGTTTGATATCCGTTTTGCTTTGGTAAAGCTATATAGTCTTTAAAACGAGAAATTAAAGGATTGAAATTTGTATGTAAAATTCCTAAAGCCAAATAACAATCACTCACTTTTTCAACTAAAATCCTTACGCCCAACAAATCAAGCACTTCTTCTATACCTATGCCTTTTCTTTGCATTTTAAGATAAATAGAGTAACTATGTTTAATGCGTTTTTGAATTTTAAAACTTTCTTGCCTGAAACCATTGCTCAAAAATAAAATTTCTATTTTTGAAATAAATTCATTAAGTCCTAATTGCATTTGCTGATCATTAGAATTAATATAATTTTCTATTATATTATATTCATCAGGCATCAAATATTTAAAACTTAAGTCTTCTAAGTAATTCTTAATGCTAGAAATTCCAAGCCTGTGAGCTATAGGAGCATAAACAACTAGAGTTTCCTCGCTAATTCTTTTTTGCTTATCCTCCCTTAAGGCATCCAAGGTTAGCATATTGTGCAGTCTATCGCAAAGTTTTACAATTAGGACACACACATCTTGGGTGCTAGCTAAAAGCATATTTCTAAATGTTAAAGCAGATTTGGTTAATTTTTTTTTCGATTTTGAAGGAATGAGATTATCTTCTCTAATTTCTATTATTTTGGTTAATCCCAAAACTAATTTTAAAACATCATGTCCAAAGGCTTCGCTTAATTCTTCTTCCGTGCATTTAGTATCTTCGATAATATCATGCAAAAGAGCTGCCAAAATAGCGGCTTTATTGTCACTCAAAAAGCCAACCAAAGTAGCCACTAAAATAGGATGTATAGCATAAGGCTCACCGCTTTTTCTCACTTGTCCTTCATGATAAAATACGCAGTATTCTACTGCTTTTTCTAAAGTAGAATCACTTTCACAAATGCAAAAAAGAAGTTCTTTTGCTCTTGTTAAATCCTTGCAATTTTTAACATCATCAATGAGTTTTTCTAATAACAAATCCTCATCGATCGGTCTCACCTAAACCCTCTAAAGTGATTTTATCTTCTGCTATTTCAAATAAAGCAATATCAGCAAATTTTAATTTACTTTTATCGATATCAACCAAAGGTATAGCTCCATCAGCTAATTGTTCTGCTCTTTTAGCTACCGCTAAAGATAAGCGATAACGATCATCTCCCATTTTCTTTAGAGCTTTTGCTGCTATCTCTTCTATTCTACAATCCATTTATTTCCTCCTTTATTGATTTTTAACTATAGAGCAAAGGCTTGTATCGCCTTGTATAATTTTTAATAAATTACCTTCTTCAAACATATTGCAAACCACTATTGGTAAGGAATTATCTTTGGCTAAAGCAATAGCTGTATCATCCATAACTTTAATATTATCTTGCATAGCCTCATCATAAGTTAAAGTTTGCAAAAATACCGCATCATCAAATTTGTTTGGATCTTTATCATAAACACCATTAACTTTTGTTGCTTTTATAACCATATGTGCATTAATTTCTACTGCTCTTAAAATAGCTGTAGTATCGGTTGTAAAATAAGGATTTCCAGTTCCAGCAGCAAAAATCACCACTCGACCTTTTTCTAAATGTCTGTGTGCTCTTCTCATAATATAAGTTTCACAGAATGCTTCCATTTGTATCGCACTTTGGACTCTAACATCTAGTCCAGAACTTTCCAAAGCTTCCTGAATCGCAATAGCATTAATCACAGTAGCAAGCATACCCATATGATCCCCACTTGTACGCTTAATGAGTCCACCTTTAGCCACAGAAACACCTCTAATAATGTTTCCACCACCTATTACTATACCTACTTCTATATTATTTTTTACTAATTCTTTAATTTCATTGGCAATAAATTTTAAAATAGAATTTTCAATTCCAAAACCATTTTCTCCGGCTAAAGCTTCGCCTGAAAATTTGACCAAAACTCTTTTTTTATCTTGCATAATCTCTCCTTAATCTATGAAATTATAGTTTAAAGTGAATTAAAATTAGCTAATTTAAACTGATCAGCTCCAAAGGATTGATATGAAAATTTTTTTGAGTAACTTCAAAGGTTAAATCATTTTTAATTCTACCTACTATAGCACCTTTTTTAATATTTTTTCCTACTTTAATATTTGGAGCTATTTTATCAAGATGTGCGTAAATCGTATGTATTCCATCATCATGCTCCACAATAACAACGCGTGCTAGCATACTCGTATCTTTTGCAAAAACCACTTTACCATTTAAGACATTTTTAACCACAGCATCAGATTTTTTACTTTTTAAAACAACACTTTCATTGAAAATTTTAATATTATAAACTGGATCAATATAATTTCCAAATTTTTGCTTAACAGTAAAAGAATCCAAAGGTGCTATTGTTTTCTTTCCCGTATAGCGCTTGATCACACCGCCTTGATAACTTGAACCAAGTTGGCGAATTTTTTGATTATTATTTGCAATTTTTGAATTATTAATCGATGATTTTTCCTGTTCTTTTTCTTCCTGTTTTCTTTGTATTATTCTTAATTGATCAAGAGTTTTTCTTAATTCATCTTGTTGAGCTTGTAAATCCTCAAGTTTTTTAACATAAATTGCACGATCTGTTTTTTGTCTATTGATCTGATCAATTTGTTTTTTTCTTAAATCTTGAAGTTTAACAATCTGCACATTATAATCTTTTAAATTATCATTGATTTTTTGAATCTGCGTCTGTTTATCATCAATCATTTTGCTAACATCTTCATAATCTTTAGAAAGTTTAAAAATCTCATTACTTAAAACTTTGTCTAAATTTCCCAAAATTTCAAAGGCCATAAAACTTTCTTTACCCTCAACATAACCTTGTGGTATAGGCAAATCATAAGCAAAATCTTTGGCCATCAAAGCGATTAATTTTCCTTCCATATTTGCCCTAGTTTTTAAAAGATCGCCATTTTGAGTTGTCAGTAAATTAAGCTCTTTATATTGGGCTTTTGCACTTTCTTCAAGTTTAGCAGTTTGAGAATTAAGCGTTTGGATTTGCGAACTTAAATCTTTTAAAGTTTTTTCTCCACTTAATATATCGCTTGCTAAATCTTCAAGTTTTTTATTTAGTTGTTGCTGTATGCGTTTATTTTCTTCTAAATTTTTTGCTTTCTCATTTATAGCATTTGCATAAATTATTCCAAAAGCTAAAAAAAGAAATAAAAAGATAGAAAAAATCCTTTTTATCATTTTTTAACCCTAAACATCACAGAATTGACAAACAATAAACATACAAATAAAGTAGCTAAAAAAATCAAACTAAGCTGTAAAACAAAATTGATTGGGGGCAATATAATATCCACTGCTTTTAAATGATTTTGTATAATTTCAAGATCATAAATTTGCGTAAAAAATATCAATAAAATAATAAAAGCGATCAAACAATCCATAAATACAATCTTATAAAGCATAAAAGATCTAAACCAAAATGGTGCTCCAAAAAGACACATGATTTCCACGCGTTCTGTATGCTCAAAAAGCCAAATTCTCATTTGTTTTAAGAATAAAACAAAAGAAAGAACGATAATAATAAATAAAAATAACCAAAATACAAATTTCATTAAAACAAGCAAAGAATAAACCTTATCGTGTGTTTTAGCAAAGGTTTCAATTTTGCTAATACCCGAAATGGTTAAAAGTTGATTTTTAATCTTATCAAGCTCATTTTGAGTAGGTAAATGGTTTAATTTTATGCTGTAAAATTTAGGTAAAGAATTTTTCAATGCTTTTAAATTTTTATCTGAAATATCATTTTTTAAACGTTCAATTAAATTTTTTGGATCCAAAATTTCCAAACTAGAAAAAGAAGGAATTTTAGTTTTAATAACATTTTTATCAAGCTCATTAGAACTCACAACTATAATATTATAATCCTTATTTGCCAACTCTTCATAATATTTTAAAGTCGAATTAGTAAGCAAAATAAACTCAAATGCAAACATCATAAAAAGTAAAGGTAAAATTAAAGATAAATGTGTTCTAAAAAATTTCATTCATTGTTCCATTCTCTATATTAAAACGACGATAATTCAATCTCAAATTAACCGGTATTCTATGAGTAACTACAACCACACAAGTTCCCAAAAGTTCTCTAGCTGACTTTAAAAGTGTCCAAATGATATCTGAAGAATATTCATCCAAATTTCCCGTAGGCTCATCACACAATAAAAGCTTAGGGTTATGCGCTAAAGCTCTAGCCATAGCTACACGCTGCTGCTCTCCTCCACTTAATTGATTAGGTAATTTATCGGCTTTAAAGGTTAGATTAACATGCTTTAAAAGTTTATTTGCTTGATCTTGACAAACCTTTTTACTATATCCTTTAATCATCAAAGGAAGCATAACATTTTTTTCAACGGTATATTCTTGTATAAGTCTATAATCTTGAAAAATAATGCCTATTCTTTGACGTAATTTTAAAAGATCTAAATTACCTATTTTTTTCATCGAAGAACCGCAAACTTGGAGCTGCCCTGAAAGAAGTTCTAAGTCTCCATAAAAAGATTTCAAAAGCGTACTTTTTCCACTTCCACTTTTTCCTGTAATAAAAACAAAATCATCATCTTTAAAAGTAAAACTCGCTTCTTTGATAACCAATTCATCATAGCCTAAAGAAAGTTTATTTGCTTGAATTAAATCAGGCATTTTTATTCCTCTTCAATTTTCAAATTTTTTAATTATGCTTTGTTTTTACTTAAATTTCAAGAAAATAACGCGATATCAAAATGAAATTTAAGCACCTTTTTTAATTTTTCCATTGCTTTTAAATTTTCTTTAATTTTAAAAGGTTTTTTAAATAAAAATTCTATTTTTTCACCCAAGTAAATATAACTATGTTCAGGTTTATTAAAAGCACCAAAAGCTATTTTAAAAATCAAACCTTCTTTTGCATGATATAAATTTTCAAAATGTAAAAAATAATCATCTCCTTTTAAAGTTAAATTCTTAAAATTTTTCTCTAAAAGAATTAAATCATTTGCATTAAATGTTATATTAGAAAAATCAAAATCATCTAAATTTAGCTCATCATAAACACCATCTAAATTCCACACCCAAAGATCAAAAATATCTTTATTTTGTCTTTTCCATCTGTCTTCATATTTGCTTGAAATTTCAAGGTCTTCATTTTTCTTAAGGCTAAATTTTGGAGTGCTAAAATGTAAAAATTGCTTAAGCGTAAAATCAAAATATTCATAACTATCCGTTCTAAGCTCAAACCTCCCATTTTTTTCTAAAACTCTAGCACATTCTTGACAAAAATTTTTCGCAATAACACGTCTATGTGGTTTTTTATCCCAAGGAACTGGAAAATGTAAAAAAATTTTTTCTATAGAATTTGACTCAAGTACGCTAAGTAAAAGCCTTGCATCGCTTTGTATTAGTACAATATTGCTTAAATTTTGACTCTTTGCCAATTTAGCCACTTGAGTGATAGCTGGATTATAAATTTCAACTCCTATCATTAAAACATCTGGATTATTTTTAGCTTGATAAAGCAAATGTCTGCCTGATCCAAAACCTATTTCAATATAAATTTTCCCTTTAATTTTCGATAATAATTGATCAAAATCATATGCAATTAAAGAAGTTTTTTCAATCAATGCATTGTGTTTAAATGCAAAAGCTTCATTAATAATATCTTCATGATTGCAAAAATAATCTTTAAAAATCTGTAAAGATTTTTGCAAATAAGCTATTTTTGATGGTTTAGTATGCTTATCACCCTTGATAACAAAACTACTATCCTTTTCTTTTTTAACCTGTAAAAAGAAACTCTCTTCATTTACTTTAGTATATATTAAAATAATATTATTATTTTCAGCCATCCATTCTAATTCTACCTCGTCTTTTTTGAAAGGTAGAATCAGCTCTTTAATTTTTTTAACTTTGAAATTTGGCACTATTGTGCTGCCTTAACTCTTTTTGAAGGCTCTGAACGCAACCCAGCAGAATCAATTGCGATAACCTCATAACTGTATTCTACTCCTGGTAAAGCTTTAATATCTTTTAATTGTTTTTCTTTGACACCTTTAAAAATAGCATTTTGTTCTCCGCCATAGCGTCTAACTTCATATTCTACAGCTCTAGAATCCCCATCAATCCATTCAAGATTAATCCCCTCAGGTGTGCTTTGAGCTAGGATAATACTTGGAGAAGAAGGAATACCTAAGGTTTTTCCCTCAACCCCATTTTTTGGCATAGGACTTTCTAAACCATCTACATCAACCATAGTTACTTTATAGTATTTAGTTTCATCTGAACCCTCAACTAAATCTTCATAAGAATTTTTATCTGTTTTAGCAATGAGGGTATAAGGGAGAAAACTTGAACTCGTAGAATAAACTTTATAATAAGAAAAATCTTTATAAGCAGGTGCATCCCATGTTAAAATTATTTTATTAGAAGCATCTGAACTAGCATTTAAATTTTGCACCTCTGGCGGCAAAGCTTTACTTGTAGAATTCAAAACTTGACTTGGCTCACTTTTGATTCCATCAAAACTTACAGCAATAATTTGATAATTAAAATTTTCATTGGGTTTTAAATCTTTGTCTATATACTCTGCACTTAAACGATTTTTAACTTCGGCGATTTTTTTAAAATTATCTTCATTGCTTTTTGATCTTTCGATGATATAAGAATTGACTCTTAAATCAGGGTGAGGACGCCAGATTAATTTAATACGATTTGGTAAATTAGTTATAGCTTGAACAAAAGGAATAGCCTCAAGTCTTGGCATGGTGCTTGCTTCAAAAATTTTTCCATCTTCTGAAGGATGTCCTTGATTATCGAAACTTCTCATTTTATAATAATATTTTGTATTAGGCTTAAGATTTGTATCTACATAATGAGTTTGAAATTTATCTTTGATAGTCGCTACAAGTTTAAATTGAGGATCTTCATCACTAGAGCGGTATAAATAAAAACCTTGTATATTATCATCATACAAAGGCTCCCACTCAAAAGCTATATTACTCATATCGCTAAGAGTTTTAACATCATCCATCTTAGGCAAACTCTCATTAATCAATACTTCTTTACTGGACTCAGTGTTTGAAACTTGCGAAACACTACAAGCACTAAATAAAAGAATCAAAACGCTTAAGCAAAGACTCAAGTGAAATTTTTTCATCAATCTCTCCTAAAATAAATTTATTGTTTAAGATCTCTTTAAAATCCTCCATCAAAGGAGCTTTAACAAAAATTGTTTCCTTTTTTTTAGGGTGAACAAAATATAAAAAATAAGCATGAAGCATCACCCTACCTTCATATTTTCCTCTATAACCATATAATTTATCGCCTAAAATATGACGATTTATACTCGCTAAATGCGCCCTTATTTGATGTGTTCTACCTGTAAAAAGTTTTGCAGCGATTAAATTAACATCCTCACTTGCGATTAAGTTAATAAAAGCACTTTTAGCATACTTACTCCCTTTAGTATTATCATCCACTACTATTTTTTTTATAGCATTTGTTTGAGATCTGGCTAAAGACTTTTCAATTATAATTTTATCGTCTTTTAGTGACAAATCAATTAATGCTAAATAAATTCTTCCCATAGTTTTATTGCTCAATTGTTCACTAAGCTTTTGATGAGTGAAATTATTTTTAGCTATAAGTATAGCTCCGCTTGTGTCCTTATCAAGTCTATGAACAAGCCCTGCTCGAATTTCCCCGCCTAAATTAGATAGAGTATAATTTTTCGCAAGCAGCCAATCCACCAAAGTCAAATCCTTAACACTACTTGCCCCATGCACCACCAAATTTGAAGGCTTATTTAAAACAAGCAAATCCTCATCTTCATATAAAATTTCTATATCAAAATTCACATCAAAAGACTTTTTTTCTTTACGCTCTAAAGAAGGAAGTTCTACGCAAATTTCATCGCCAATTTTTAATTTAAATGAATTTTTATTTTGAATTTGGCTATTAACTTTTACGCATTTTTTTTCTATAAGCAATGCTACTTGATTACGACTTTGTTTTAATATTTTTGCTAAAAAAATATCTAATCTTAAATTTTCATCCACTAAAAAAGTTTGCATTTTTTCCTAAATTATCTCATTAGATTTAAAATCTTGTTCTATAATTATAATTTTAATATTTATAGTTTAAAAAGGCAAATTTTGTTTATATTGGATAGAAGAATATTAACACATTTTGATTATATGCAACCTATATTATTCACACCCATTATACTTCTTTCCTTTTTTTTAATTTTTGAAGCTCATGCTTTATTAGCAGAAAAACAATTTGTCTATACTTGTGTCGGCATACTCGCTTTTTTTATCTTTTTCTTTATCCCTATTCGGAAACTAATTTGGCTTATTCCTGTAGCCTATTTTATAAATATTTTTCTACTTTTAAGCGTTGATATTTTCGGGGTTGCAAAACTGGGAGCAAAAAGATGGCTAGAAATTCCTTTTACACAATTTACAATACAGCCTTCAGAAATTTTTAAACCAAGTTTTATTTTAATGCTTGCTTATTTGATTTATCAAAATCCTCCGCCACAAAATGGTTACAAACTCAAAGAATTTGCAAAAATCAGTTTTTTTATTATTTTGCCTTTTTTATTGATAGCAAAGGAACCTGATTTAGGCAGTGCAACCGTATTATTAATTGTTGGCTTTGGAGTGCTTTTTATCATGGGAGTCCATTATAAAATTTGGTTGAGTATTATTCTTGTTATAAGCATTAGTTCGCCTATAATCTATACACATTTTTTAAAACCTTACCAAAAACAAAGAATTCATGATTTTATAGCAGAAAAACCGAGCTATCAAGTCGCTCAATCTATGATAGCTATAGGCAATGGCGGCCTTACTGGCAAATCAGAAGATGAGGCTACTCAAACACATTTTAATTTTCTACCTATATCTACAAGTGATTTTATTTTCGCTTATTTGGTAGAAAGATTTGGATTTTTAGGCGGATTGGTTTTAATCTTATTATATATCTTGCTTATTTTTCACCTTTTAAGTCTTAATAATAAGCTTAAAAATGACTATTTTACCCGAGTGGTGGTTAATTGCGTCGCCTTATTTATTTTTATTTACGTTGCTGTAAATATTTCTATGACCATAGGTTTTGCTCCAGTTGTTGGAATTCCATTGCCTTTCTTTAGCTATGGCGGAAGTTCTTTCACTATTTTTATGATCTTTTTTGGAATACTGCAACATCTTATCACATTCAGATATTTTTGGATAGATAAATAAAATATTTTTAAGCAAAAATAAGTTATAATTCTCCCTTTTAAAATGGATTTATAGCTCAGTTGGTTAGAGCAACCGGCTCATAACCGGTTGGTCGCAGGTTCGAGTCCTGCTAAATCCACCACTTCTAATAAAATTTTTACTGATTCTTAAAATATCCCCAAAGATTTAAAACAAACTTGACTAACATTAAGAATGCAAATTTGTCCTCTATAACACTTTAAAGCCCATTAAATAAAAAGTAGATTAAACTAATCTA
>NZ_JACHTR010000021.1:0-31118 GCF_020135975.1 Campylobacter sp. W0014
TTAGGATGAGGGCGATTAAGGTTGCAATGACACCAACAAGAGCTTGTTTGAAGAGGGTTTTTTTAACCGGTTCTGTAAAAAATTCATCTTGAGTTATTGTGCATACTCTAAATTTTGGATTAATTGTTGCGCTACACAATACCCTATAATCTTTTCCTTTGCTATCTGCAACTTTAAAAAGAGCATTTTCTTCTCTTGGGTTAAGATAATGGTTAGAATCAGAATTAATCACATTGGCAATATTTGTGCTTAATTGATTTTTTGTTAAAATCAGCTCCGGACGCTCATGAAACATAATTTCGCCCTCTGGACTATAAACTACAGCATAAGTGCTTATGGATTTTCCAAAAGCTAAAACATCTTTAGAAAATTGCCCTAAGCTATAATCACCACCAACAGCTCCTACAAAATTTCCATCTTTATAAATAGGTATTGCATAGGTTAAAACTGCTTTACCGTTAATATCTGATCTAGATGGGCCGCATACAGTTGCTTTGGTTGTGTTTTTGGCCTCTTTATACCATGCTATATTTTTAAGATTAAAGGCTTCAGAATCTAATATTTTTCTATCAGAGGTAAAAACTTTTCTTGAATTTTCAAAACCCAAGAAGATAAATTCAAAACCAAAGGCTTCTTTGAAAGATTCTAATAAAGTGAAAATTTCTTCATTGTCATCTTTATCTAGCCTCTTCTCAATTTCTTTAGCTAGAATTTCCATGGCAACCCGTCTGCTTTTTCCGTAATTATCAAATGTCATTACAACATCTTCTACGGTTTTTAACTGAGTATCTTCAAGTAATTCAAAAGTGTTATTTTTAGAATCAAAATAACTTATAGTGCTCGCAACAGCCAATACAATAACTATCAAAACACCTACACATAAAGTTAATTTTAATGATACACTACTTTTTTTCATCAATCCCTTCCTTTCACGGAAAACTTAATTTTTAAACTTCTCAAATTATTTTCCTTTTGTAATTAAAATAAAAATTGCAATTATATAGTAATAATTATTACATTTAATAATAAAAATTTGTAATGATAAAAATAAAAAATATTTTTTATATTGAAAATTTATGTATTTGCAGGAAATAAATTTAAAGAATTTAATTATTATTAAATAAATATTGTTAAAAAATGTATTTTACATTATAAATTTTTTAAAATAAACGATGATATTATAAATTCATTTTTTTAAGTATTGAATAATTTTAAAACAATAATCAATGCAAAAAAATCTAAGCGATAAATTTCGTTCTAATAAATTTTTTAAACCTCTATTTTTCAATAAAAATATAAAAAAGCTGCAAATTTTATTATCTTTTTGCACTTTAAATACCAAAATCATTTCCAAAGATTTTTGCGTAATTTTAAAACCAAAATAAATTATTACAATTAGCTATTTTTATTTTTTACAAATTTTGCAAAAATTTATCACACCAAACAATTTATTTTTGGATTTTTTGTTTAATTTTCAACATCAAAAAAAGCCGTAAAGGCTTAAATTGATTATATTTTGCGAGTTATTTTATATTTTTATTATCACAAAGCTATTTTTTAATGCTAGATATTATATCTAATGTAAGCAGTATGGATATATCTTCAGCGGTTTTAATAAATCTTTTATAGAAATAACTATTTTTATCTATTTTCAATTTATTTTTAGCCACAACCTTTTTGTAATTATTTATATATTTATCTAAAATAATTTTATAAATAGTCTCAAATTTGGCGTTATTTATTATATTAGGATTTTTTTCATCTAACGAATCAACATCTATACTATTTTTTACAAGGTAGCTCATTACATCTTTTTTCATTTTATATATATAATTTACAAAAGTAATAAATTTGATAAAACCAAACAATGTTATACACTCGTCATTAAGCGTATATATATTTAATCTATCGTCTTTAATATCTTTTTTTATATCATAATGTCCTATAATCTTAATATAGCTTGGCTTAAATAGGTTAAATTTAAAAATAACTATACTAAAATATCCTGCTATATTTAATACTATCCTGCCATCATTTAACGAAGATATTTCAATATCATCTGCTAACTCGCTACAATAAATACACAACAAGCAAATGATACTTTCTATATTGTTTTTAACGTGATTATCTAGCCTTAAATTCTCATATTTTTTCAACATTGATTTTAATTTATGAGTTCTGTTTATTAGCTTATTAAATTCACTTCTATCAATATTCACATAATCCAAGCCGTTATAATCTGGGTTAAAATACGGTATTCTAGTATTGATAAGATTGTTATAAGACTCATTTACAAACATAATATCCGATGAAATACTATCATACCAAATATACTCGGTAAATTTAATAGCCGGGTGATTTAATTTAAACACTTTAAAAAAATTCAAAGTGTAATAAAACCCTTGTATCGAAGATACTCCTTGATAATTATTTAATTCTATAGCAGGTATTTTTGGATTTATAAAGTTTATAAATGTTGTACTAGATACAATATCATATTCGGTAAGAGTTCTTTCTCTGTCGTTATTAAATAAAATTCTTATTAAATACAATATAAAACTATTGTATTCACTTGATGCTTCTTTTTTGATATTAAATATATCTTTTAAGCTCACAGGTATTTTTTTCATAACTTTCCTTTTTAACATTCATCACAAAATTAATTATTATTCAATGTGTATTTTAGCATATATTTATTGTTTTTACTTTTAATAAAAATTTTAATAAGCTATTTTTATTTGATTAATATTATCATGGTTAAAAATGAAAAAAATAAAGTGGTGCGGATGAAAGGACTTGAAATATATAATTAAAAATAAATTACTATTTTATAATATTTATATAATGGTTACCTTTATTAAGTTACCTTTTATGTGTATAAAAATATTTAAATTTATTCTTGAAAACTTAAATGAATTTTGAAAAGTTCAGTTTTCAAACTTTTTATATTAATATAGCTATCAAATCCCTATTTTATAGTATTTTTAAAAAATTTAATTAAGGTATTTTTAAAGTCGTTTAAGTTCATTTAGCTTAAATGGAATGTTTCACGGATTTTTTCTTTAAGTTTTCTTGTTTTTTTGCTCTTTTTTGGTGCTAAACTTAAACGCATTTTTTGCAAAAGCTTAAAAAGTAATTTTTTAAAAGTTTGGTAGGTTTTCTTTGTAAATACCTAAGATAATAATTAAATCTTGCTCTTTGTCTATTTTGTAAGGTATTACATAGCCTTTAAATATAAAATCTCTTACATTCTCATCATCAAAGGCTAAAGACTTTCTAAACTTATAAGGCATAAATGAAAGCTCATCAATACGCTTTAAAAGCTCATCCCTAAAATAAAAAGCTTTTTTCTTGCTATCTCTTGTAATAAACTCTATTATATTACAAAGGCTATTTAAAAATAAATCATCATAAATAACATTCATTTTTAAGCCCTATTTATTATTTTATCGGTTATGCTTTTTACCTCTTTAAGTGTGTATAGCTTAGCTCTACCATTTTCATAATCGCTTAAAGCCTTATGTAGTTCTTGTTTTGTTTCTTGCCAACTTTTACCGCTCTCATATTCAGCTAAAGCATTTTCATAATTATTACTTTCTAGCTCATAGCTTATATTCATCTCTTTTAAAATATCTAAAAGCTTGTTTATTTCTTGCTCTTTTGCTTTTATTGTTATGGTTTGCATAGTTTTTCCTTTACTGGCTCATTATTTAGTTATTATAACTCATTTTATTTTATAAGCCTTTAAAAAGATTTATTTTTTCTTTTTAATACTTTGACCAAAGCTAGATAAATTAAACTTAATTGTGACTATTTAAACCTAGTGACCTAACTTTTAATTGGCTCATCTTTTTAAGTAGTATTTTATATAAAATCCCTAAATTTAGTCCTCTTCTCCGTGTCAGGTTTTCTTAATATAAGCTTAAAATTATAATCTCTAACTAGTATTTAGAAGTTCTTTTTTTATATTAAATGATATTGATTGATTAACACAATTACGCCATAAATCAAAAAACTAAGCCTTAATAATATCTTTTTATCACTTCAAAATAAAATCGTTTTAAATGCGTTTTTCGTTTTATGGGTATCTCCAACTTTGGATACACCTACTAAAATAAATACGCAAAATCCACTTTTGGATTTAAAAAGGGGTATACTCAAAATTGAAGTCACCCCTTGTTTATCGTTTTACCTTTTCTTAATTATGACTTAGATATTAAAATATTTCTCTCTATAATCTCTTTAGCCTTTAAAAGTAAATTGATAAAAAATATCATAAATTATTATAATATTATAAATAAAATCTCTTGTGAAACATTTTTTTATAAAAAGCAATTATACATCAATTATACATCAATTATACATCAATTATACATCAATTATACATCAATTATACACAATTATACATTTGCCCTGTATAATTGATTGAAAAGCCTATATATTAATGGTTTGCTCGTGTTTTATCTCAAAAGGTGCGTATAATTGATTATAACGCTTATTTTACCATACTTTAAAGCAATTTATCTTATCAATTATACATCTTATTATATTTCTAGCATTTTTTTATAAAAATTTTCATTTTTTAAGGCATTTAGACCTTTTATGTATAATTGAGACTTATAAATGCTTCAAATATCTATAAAATAGGTATTTGCTTCAATTATACGCCTATTTTTAGCAAAAATGCCTTTAATGCTCTATTTTACTTATATTTAATCAATTATACAGGGCAAATGTATAATTGTGTATAATTGAAGTATAATTGATAAAAGCTTTAAAAATGTTTCACGGATAAAAAAAGATAAAATTATAAAATAATAAATGATATTTTTTATCAAAATAATAAGAATAAAAATAAGTTAAATTAAAATTATTTTTTTAAGAGTTTTTATTTTTTTATTACAAGCCTTTAAGAAAAATATTTTTATTTTCAGTAGTTAATTTTTTGTCGATTGATGAGATATGATTTTATAAGGAGTAGATATTATTTATTTTTTATAATTTAATTTTTAAAGGCAAAGGTAATTCCCTACGCCTTATTTTTTTTCTTATTTTTCCTTTTTAAGCAATTCTTTTAATATTGCCTCTTCTTGTAAGTTATGTATCTTCTCAAGCTCTTTAAAGCTAAATTCTTTTCCTAACTCATCTTTTATAATACCCTTATAGGTGCTTTCACGATTGCTTGTATTATAAAGGCAGTTATCTTGTTCTATGATAGTTTCTTTTATCTTATCAAGCATTATAAATAATAAATCCTTTACGCTTTCGATATCCGCTTCACTATCAAACATATTACAAGTTTTAGTGCTTCCATCATTTTCCAAATCGTTTAAAAACAAGTCTAGGATATATTTAAATCCATTTATTTGCTATCTAAGCAACTCATTCTACAATATTCTACGTTTTCCATTTTGTAAGCCTCCTTTGATTAAAAACAAAATACAAATGTATTTATTTTATTCTATAATTATATATATTTATATTTATAAATAACTTAATTAAAATATATTTGTATTTAAAATCAAATTGTGTGATATAATTTTATATTTAAAATAGTATGGAGTAGCTATGTTAAGTAAAGAAGAATTTAAAAAATTGATGAGTAATGCGAATTTATCAAAAAAAGAATTTGCGGAAAAATTGGACGTAAGTTACAATGCTATAAATGGCTGGGGGACTAACGGAAGAGATTATCCTTATTGGGTAAAATCTTGGCTTGAAAACTATATAAAAGCTAAAAGTTATGAGGAATTAAAAAACAAAGTTTTCGAAATTGAAAATATAAAATAAATTATGTTTTCCATTTTGTAAGCCTCCTTTGATTAAAAAAAACAAATATTATTTATTTTTGTATAATTATTTTACAAATATTATTTATTAAAAGTCAAGTAATTTTATAAAAAATATTTATTTTATAAAAAATAATTACAAATAATATTTATTTTAATAGATTGAAAAGATAAACAACCAAACAAAAAAATTAGTTAAGAAAGTAAAGTTTTTATAGCGTTTTTAAGTGTTTCTGTATTTTGAAGTTGTTTTTTAAGTTCTAAAGTTTCTAAATAAAGTTCAATAGCTTTTTTTAACGGGGTGCTTAACTCTTCATTACTTTTATTCGCCATAGTATTTAAGCTATCACCATTATACCCTATCAACTCCCCTAATTGCTTATAGGTTAGTCCTAATTCTTTACAAGTTTTTTTAATGATATTTTCATTCATTACTTATCCTTAAGTCTTATAAAAACTTCTTTAATTTGTTTGTCTTTTAGTAAGTCTTTTAATGAGTTTCTTACCTTTGCTCTTTGTTCTGGTGTTTTTAATTTGCTTTGCATGGTTTTCTTCCTTTTTTAAAATATTATACTAACAATAACTTTAAAATTAAGTTTTACTTATTCGCTAAATAAAGTTTGCTCTGCTTCTACCTCTACGCCGTTAATGATGGTTTTACTCTCTTTCAAAGACATATAGTATTTAAAAGGTTTTCCGCCTGTTTCTCTTTGCTTTTCTATTATATTATAATGTATTCCTTTTCCATTTTCAAGTTTTTTAAGTGTGCGATTATCTGTTTTGGATTTTCCTAAAAGCTCTAATAAATCGCTTTGTAAAACTTCACCTTTTCTCTCTATAATCTCTTTAGCCTTTAAAAGTAAATCCGTATCATTTTCTTTCATGGCTCTTTCTATTTGCAAATCAAGTGTTTTTAAATCTATACTTACATTAAGATTGTAAGGTAAAAAATTTCTTGCTTTCTTTGTTATTATGGTTAAATTTAGATTGTCGCCATCATTATTGCTTGTGTGTATTTTAAAAAGGTTATCGGTAGCATTTAAAAAATTCACTCCACCCATAAATTCACTTTCTGCACTCTTTCCTTTATGATGTATAAATAAAAATGTAACTCCGCCTTTGTGGCTTATTCTTTTAATGGTTTTCATAAATTCAGCCACTTTCTTATTGTCATTCATATCGCCATTAAAAAAATTAAAAAGACTATCAAAAACTATAAAAGTTTTATCTAATTTTTGTTCTTTTACTAATAATTCTAAGTAATTATTAGTAATAAGATTAAAATCAATTTCTAGCTCTTGATTATCAATTTCTAGTGCGTTGCTAGTTTGTATATAATTAAAATCGGGATAATCCAAAAAATAAAAATCTTCTATTTTCATAGTTTGTTTAATCCTACTTTTAATAGTCATTTTGCTATTATCGCTATCAAAATAAATTATTTTTCTAATCTTGTTTGTCTCTAATAATTTTTTACAAATAGCAAAACTTAAAAATGTTTTTCCTTTGTTGGCCTCACTTGTTATAAAACTTATACTGCCTTCATCTAAAAAATCATCTAGTAAAATATTAAAATTTATATTTTCCAAATCTTTACCCCTTAACGCAAAACTCGTTAAATCTATAAAGGAATATTTGCCTTTACTTTGATTTTTTTGTATAATTTTACGTGGATTGTGAAATGCATTATCTAGTTTTTCTACTTCATAAAATTTCTTAAAATCAAGTTCTTGATTATTTTCATTTGCTTGATTTTCTTTTGTGTTTTTTATATCTTTAATTTTTTTATCAATATCTATCATTTTACAACCTTTAAAAATAAATTCATTTTTTTAATAAAATAGCTTTTAAAATGCTTTTCCATATAAGCAAAGAAATTGCTAAAATTTTCATTATTTTTTTGAAAATCTTGTCTTAATTCTTTCATTAAAAAAGCTAAAAAATCTACAAAATCAGCGTTCTTTTCCTCATCAAAATTAAAAACACAATAACCTTTCTTTAAAGGCATTAATTGGATAAGCTCTCTTAAAAATCCTAAATTAGCCTCAAAAGAACTTTTATCATTTTCAACTATAAAAACTATTCTTTTATTATCGATAAGGTTTAAAAGCTCATTTTTTTGCTCGTGCAAGTGTATATTTTTCATCATGCTATCACTTTGAAAACAAATCGCATTTAAACCCAACAACTCGCTTGTAATTATTTCTTTTATGCCGCTAAAGATAAAGCAATAATCTTTTAGCAATCCCTTTTCTTTAGCTTTTATAAGTTTTATAAACTTATTACTACTACCCTTTATTTTAAACCATTTAACAGGCTCACCATTAAAGTTCTTTTCTCTTATAGCTATACTTTTAATTATGTCCTTATCTCTTAAGATAAAAGCCAAACTTTTATCGTCTTTTGAAAATGCAAAATATTCTTTTAAAGTGCTCTCAAACTCATCATCTTTTAAAAAGTTTAATTTGCAAAAATGCATAAAAAATCTAAAATCACTAAAAAAAGCTTTTTCTAAAGCACGACACCTTATAAACTCTTCATTAGCTAAATTAAAGTTAGCCTGTAAAGAATAAGCCATATTTTTTAAATAGCTATTATCTTTTAAAGGCTCTTTTTGTAGTTTAAAGCTACCCTCTTTGTTCGTGGATACATTGCAAAAATTACTAAAAATTTCTAATGCTTCTTTGATATTTACATTTTCTTTGAAAGCTATAAAATCCACAATATCACCACTAAAACTACCGTTAAAATCAGTAATTAAACAAGTATTAGTTTTTATTTTAAGGCTTTTATTATGCCTTTCATTTCCTGCTTTGTCAAACTCCAACCCATAGCGAAAAGATAAAAAATTAACTATAGAATGATAATTTTTTATATACGCTTTTACCTCATCATTAAAAAGGCTTACATTCATTTTAAACCTTTAATTTATTTTTTAAGGTCTCATAGGTTGCCTTACAAACATTTAAAATAATTTGCCTTTTTAGTTCTTTTTTGATGAAAGTATTCTTTTTAAGAAAAAGTTTTTTATTACTTTCTAAAATTGCTAAAAGCTCTTTTATTTCTCTTTCAAAGTCTGGTAATTTTTGCAAAATTTGTATTTTTTTCTCAAGTAAATTAAAAATTTCAAAGTCAAAGTATCTAAATCTAGTATTAAATATAAAACATAATTCGCTTTTTAAATATTCTAAGGCTTGTTTATTATTCATAACTACCGCCTTAATTTATAGCATGGCGTCTAAACCATTCATCAAGTTTAGTTTTTTCATAAAATATTTTTTTACCTATTTTAATATAGGGAATTTTTTTATCCATTCTATATTTGTTTTGTGTATGTTTGCCTATATTGTAAAGTATGCTTACTTCTTGTATGGTTAAAAAATCTTTGTTAGTGTTTTCCATTTTGTCTCCTTTTTAATCTTATTAATGGAATTAATAAAGCCTTTAAAAAGGAATTGGTAAGTTTAATTTTAATACAATTCTTTTTAAGGGCTTAAACTCAAGCTCTTAATTTAAAAATTGGTGCGTTTTAATTGTGTCGCCAAACAAAGAATTAAAACGCACTATCTAAAAAGCCTTTTAAAGCTTTTTTAAATTACAAAAATATTATTTAAATATTTTGAAGTATTTTAGCAGTTTTGAAGATTTTTTGCCTTAATTAAAAAATGAACTTTCTTATTATTTCGGACGTTACATATTATTTCAAATTATTTCAGCTATTTTGATTTTTTTATATAGTTTTAAGATTTCTAGTTTCTAACCTTAAAAAATGAGTGAAAATTTATAATTTTTTTGAAATTTTTTAGTAATTTTATCTTGATTATGTGATAAAGCTTTATATTTTTAATGCTAAAACCTCATCATTTTCATTTCTAACCCTTTAATACTTTATTGCTATAATAGAAAAGCATTACAACCCTAATTCTTCATACAAATCACTTGCTGAAATTGTTTTTACCACTTGCTAAATATTCTTTGTAAGCTTTTAATTCATAATCGTTTAAAATACTTGCCTTGCTCTTTGCTATTTTAGCCATTGCTTTAATAGCATTTGCAAAATCATCGCTTACATTTTCTAAAATCAAATTCATTTTTAACTCCTTAAAAATTCTTAATACATTAATTAACAAAACCTATAAAATCAATACTCTACCATTTCAAGTTTTCTTAAATATAGCTTAAATATTGCATAAAATATTATTTAATTTTGTATAGGTTCAGGGATAAATTCATTACTAACTAAAGCCTCTTCTAAATAATACGCAAAAGCATTTTTTAAATCTTCTATTGCTTCGTTAGGTGTTTTGCCATCTCCAGCCATTAAAACAAAAATCGCCTTAAATGTTTTCAAAGCCGTTCAATGTATTTTATGTTTTATTAAGTGTTTATATTTTATAATTACTTCACATTCAAGGGGGGCTCAACCCCTAGTAAAATAATCTAGCAAATCTTTATTTATCAAACAAATTAAATCATCTAAAAAGTATTCTATGTTTTCTGGCATTAAACCTATATTCGTTCCTTTTTCTTTGGTGCTTATGCGTGGATATAACTTATTATCGACTTTATTTATCTTTAAAAGATTTTCAAAATGGCACGTCCTGTTTCTTAAAGTATGCAATAAATTCAAAATAATATTAACTTTATCTATATTGTCAAAACCTTGTTTTGTATTTTCATAAATAAAAAAGTTCCTATTACTACTGCTATATTTTCTAAAATCAAAAGTCTTTAAGTTAAAAATCTTGTTTTGCACTTTATATTCTCTTATTAAACCAGCAACCGCCCCTAGGCTAAGACGCGATAATATTTGATGATGTTCTAAATTTTCTTTATCTTTAATTTCATTTATTTTTGCCAATAAAAAAGGATTGCCGCTTGTCTTTATCCATTCTTGATTATCTAAACTTATTTCATAATCTAAAGCATTTCTTAGATAAATTTCAAGTATTGCTATTTTTGGTATTATTTTAGATATTAGCTTTAAATTCTCAAAATGTTCGTTTATGCTTTGATAATGTTCTAGTCTTTTCTTTGAAAAGATAAATTCCAAATCGCACATTTTATTTTTTTCCTTGTAATTCTTTTAAAGCTTCATTAGCTTTTTGACTTGCCTTAAGGGTGTCGTTGGTTGCGTAAATGTTTATAGTGCTTAAATCTCTATGTCCTAAAGTTCCACTAATGACCGCAGGATTAACCCCACTTTGCAATAATAGGGTAGCTTTTATATGTCTTGAAAAATGCGGCGTCCATTCTTTTACACCGCTAAGTTCTCTTATTTTGGCTTCTTGTCTTGCTAAATTTGTTATTTTTTTACCTGTGATACTAGAAATAAAAATCAAACCCTTATCTTGTTTAACCTCATCTTTTAAAGCTTTTAATGCCTTGTAGCATTCCTCATCTAAGGCGTGTTCTTGTGCTTCTCCGTTTTTTGTTTTTGGTAGGAATATAGTTTTTCTTTCTAAATCTACATTTTGCCAAAGTAGGCTTAAAACTTCGTCCCTACGTCTTCCACTATGTATAAGTAAGAATAAAGCCTTATAAAGTAAATTATCTTTGTATAACTCTAAAATTGTATTCAAAATAGCATTATACTTGCCTTTTGGATTGATAACAAGCTTTTTATTTTTAACCTTGTCAAGCTTTAAACCAGTTGTAACATTTTCATTAATCCACTTATTTTTTATAGCGTATTTAATCATAGGGCTTAGCACTTCTTTAATAACCCTATTGTATGTTTTTGGTTCCAATCCTTTATTTTTCATATTGTTATAGAACTCTTGCACCTTATATAATGTAAGCTCGTCCAAATGTATATCCCCTAAAGGTTCTAAAATATGATTATTGAAAATGCTTATTAAATTTCTAATATGTCCCTTGTGTTGCTCGTTTAATTCTCTAACGTTGTAATTTGTTTTCATAAATACTTCAAAAAGGTTTTTTAATAAAATGCCAGAGTTTAAAGCATAGCCAGTGGTAAAAAGCTTTTTAAATTCGTTTTCATACTCTTTTGCTCTATTTAATGCTATTCTTATATACTCATTTTCGTTCCACGTAGGGCGTAAGGGGATTGTAAAGGCGTGTTGTTTTTCTTTACCGCCGTTTTGCATTCTAAATAAAAAGGCGTTTATTTTATCTTTATGTCTTTTTAAATGTGTTCCTTTTCCTATAAGTATATTATAATTTTTCTATTAACTGCCACTTTTAACCTTGTTATTTTGTTATATTATAGCGTATTTCAAAGTATTATAAACTTAATAAAATTATTATAGGTTACCTTTGGTTTAAGGTTAAAGTGAAATTTACCTTTTTTACCGCTAAACTTAAACGGAATAAAAGGACTATTTTTTGACTATCCTTTCAACCGGTTATTATTAAAAGTTACCTGCTAAAAGGTTACCTTTTTTAAATATTTTGAAATGGTATAAAGGGATTTTAATGGCTTCAAGATATTTTAAGTAAAAATCGTCAAACTATGGTAAAATAGAGCTTAGAGTGGTGCGGATGAAAGGACTTGAACCTTCACGCATTGCTGCACCAGATCCTAAGTCTGGCGTGTCTGCCAATTTCACCACATCCGCAAAAGTGGTACGCTCAAGAGGATTCGAACCTCTGACCTACGGCTTAGAAGGCCGTTGCTCTATCCAGCTGAGCTATGAACGCATAAAAGGTTGGTACGCCCGATAGGAATCGAACCCATAACCTACAGATCCGAAGTCTGTCGCTCTATCCAGTTGAGCTACGGGCGCTCTGATGGGGTGAGTGATGGGAATCGAACCCACGACCCTCAGGACCACAATCTGATGCTCTAACCGACTGAGCTACACTCACCATTTTATAATTAAAATGGTCGGGGTGAAAGGATTCGAACCTTCGGCCCCTTGGTCCCAAACCAAGTGCGCTAACCAGACTGCGCTACACCCCGAATTTAAAAACTAGTATTCTATCAAAAAAGAAACCATAAGTCAAGAAATTTATTCTCTAATGCGTAAAAAAACTGGAAAACGTGGAAGTGAATTTTTAGTTAATCCGCTGAATTTGTAAGTAATAATAGTTCCTATAGAAGGTGGATTTTTTCTATCTTTATCCTTTAAACCACTACCTATTTTAATAATTTTATTATCTGTTGTTTTACATATTAAAGCACCGACTTGATTTTCAAATTTTCCTTTGCCTTTTGTATAGCCGATCACTTGACATTCTGCATCGTTATAGGGTTTTAATTTCAAAGCTTGTTTGCTTCTGCCTCTTTCATAAGGATTTAAATTTTTGCGTATGACTACACCTTCGCCTTTGTTTTTTACAATATTCTCATAAAATTCATTTAAATGTTTTTCATTTTCAATAGGAATTTGTGGAATGATTTTTATATATGGATTGGGATTTTTTTGTAAATATTTTTGCAAAACTTGAAGTCTGTTTTCAAGACTACAAGGATTGAGATTAAATTCTTCACAAGCTTTAGGCATGTCAAAAACATTATAGCTGACTTTTTTCCATAAATTTGCATCTGGGTGTGTTGTTCTTATAAGAGAAGAGATTAAATCAAATTGATTTCTATTTATCCAAAGCTCCCCATCAAGAGCGAAAGGAGGAAAATTCTTCATAAAAAAAGCTGGAGGCATTATGGTTTGATTTTTTCGAGTTTTTAAAGATTTTCCGTCCCAAATTCCACGAACACCATCGAGCTTTTCACTCATTACATATTCATGCAAATTTTTATTTTGAAAATCCTGCTTATTAAATTGAGTCAAAAGCAAGATTTCATCAGCAAAAACAAAAGAAGAAAGGCAAATTAAAAGAAAAAATCTAATCAAGATAAATGAACCATATATCCTGTAGAATCTTTTTGTATTTCATAATTATACACACCATCAAGATAAATCACTAGTCTATAATATCCTTTATGAGATCCAAAATCTATACGTTTAAATATAGAATTTTTAAGGCGTATGTTTTTAGTCGGATAAATTACTGTGGATTTAAAATCGATAATAATCTTACTAGGATTACCCACTGAAAAATCGCTAATAAGATCATCTTGAGTATTTAATTTGATTTTATTTTTATAAACAGTATAAGATATAAAATCATAAATTTTTGCAATTTGCAAAGGGATATCAACCTCGGTTGTTTTATTGGTTTCTTGACCGGTATTTTGCGGTATAGTAACAGAAACATCTAGAATTTTTGAAGGCTCTGGAGTTTTAGAATGTGTTAAAACATAAGAATCGTGCCAATTGATGCTTTTATTAATATCAACGTTGAATTTATCTTCACTACCATCTGCTTTAACATAATGAAAAGTGACACTTTTTAAAATCCTCGCATCAGAATTAAATTTAAAACTTCTCTCTTGAAATTCTTGTGGCACAATCATTTTTTCTTTTTTTTCCACTTTAAAAGGGTTTTCATCGGCATTTAAAAAAGATGTAAAAATTAAAAATATTGTCAAAATTCTAATTTTCATTTGGATACAATCCTTTTAATTCAAAATAATCTTTTTGGGCTTTGGCATTTTGCTTTTTAAGCAAAGATATTTGTTTGGTTAAGTCTTCTTTAGTAGCCTCTAAAGAAAGCAAAGTATCTAAGGAATATTGTCCAAAAAGCATATTCCCAAAATAAATCGCCCCAATAATAACCAATAAAGTCCAACAAAACATTTTTACAATATGAACATAAAAGCCCTTCTTTTTGGTGCTTTCGTCATATTCTTTTAATAAATCACTCAGAGTTTCTCTCCTAAATACTCATCATTATCTAACTCTATTTCAAGCAAACGATTATATTTTGCAGTTCTTTCCCCACGCGCTAAAGCACCGGTTTTAATTTGCCCTGTATTTAAAGCAACTGCAAAATCAGCAATAAAAGTGTCTTCGCTTTCTCCGCTTCTATGAGACATAATGCATTTATAATTATTTCTTTGAGCTAAACGCACTGTTTTCATTGTTTGGGTAATAGTACCAATTTGATTTGGCTTTATTAAAACAGCATTAGCCATTTTTTTAACAATACCTTCTCGCAAAATATCTTCATTGGTAACAAACAAATCATCCCCAACAAGTTGAATTTTATCTCCTAATTTTTGAGTGAGTTTGATCCATCCATCAAAATCATTTTCAGCTAAACCATCTTCGATGCTAAAAATAGGATATTTTGAGCAAAGTTCAATGTATTTTTCAATCAAATCATCACTAGAAAGAATTTTACCCTCTATGTGATATTTTCCATCTTTAAAAAATTCAGTACTTGCTATATCTAAGGCTAGTTTAATATTTTTTTCATATCCAGTTTTTTTAATACATGTCATTAAAAGCTCTAAAGCTTCTTCATTGCTAGATAAATTTGGAGCAAAACCACCTTCATCTCCTAAAGCTGTAGAATACCCAAGACTTGCTAATTCTTTTTTCAAATTAGCATAAATTTCACAAACCGATCTTAAAGCCTCTTTAAAACTTGAAAAACCAAAGGGCATAATCATAAATTCTTGAAAATCTATATTATTATTTGCGTGGGCGCCTCCATTGATAATATTACACATTGGAACAGGCAAAATGCTTGCATTAACTCCGCCCAAATAACGATACAAAGGGATATTTAAAGAATTAGCAGCAGCACGCGCTAAAGCCATAGAAACACCCAAAGTCGCATTGGCTCCAATTTTAGAATAATTATTTGTCCCATCAAGCTCTTTTAACACCTCATCAAGTTGGGTTTGATTGTAAGCATCAAGACCTATAATATTTTCAGCGATAATTTCATTCACGTTTGAAATAGCGTTTAAAACGCCTTTCCCAAAAAACCTTTCATCGTTATCACGCAATTCCAAAGCCTCTTTTGAACCAGTGCTTGCACCACTTGGAACTATAGCAGATCCCACACTCCCATCATTGAGCATAATCTCGGTTTTAAGAGTGGGGTTACCTCTACTGTCTAAAACTTCAAAAGCTCTTACATCTTCAATCAATAACATCTCAATCCTCTTCATCGTTTTCAGAGGCACTGATCATACCTTCAACGCCTATAGAATTTTGGATTTCTTTTGTAATCTCCTCAGCTACTTCAGGATTTTCTTTTAAAAATGCTTTTGAATTTTCTCTACCTTGTCCTAATTTTTTATCTTTATAAGAAAACCAAGCCCCACTTTTATCGACAATATCAAGTTTAACACCGTAATCGATCAACTCACCTTCACGACTCAAGCCTTCTCCAAACATCACATCAAATTCAGCTTGTCTAAATGGAGGAGCCACTTTATTTTTAACTACCTTCACTTTAACGCGGTTTCCTATAACCTCTTCACTTTGCTTTAAACTTGCTACTTTTCTAACATCTAAACGCACAGAAGCATAAAATTTAAGTGCATTTCCTCCAGTTGTTGTTTCTGGTGTTCCATAACCCATAGCACCTATTTTCATACGAATTTGATTGATGAAAATAACTGTTGTATTCATTTTATGTACAATACCGGTAAGTTTTCTTAAGGCTTGTGACATCAATCTTGCTTGAAGACCCACATGCTGATCTCCCATATCGCCTTCAATTTCCGCTTTTGGTGTTAAAGCAGCCACACTATCAACAACGATAAGATCAATAGCACCGCTTCTAGCGATAGTCTCTACAATTTCCAATGCTTGTTCGCCAAAATCAGGTTGAGAGATATAAAGATTATCCGTATCAACGCCTAAATTTCTAGCATATTTAACATCCAATGCATGTTCTGCATCGATAAAAGCACAAATTCCACCTGCTTTTTGACATTCTGCGATAATATGAAGAGTAAGGGTTGTTTTACCAGAACTCTCAGGACCATAAATTTCAATAATTCTTCCTTTAGGCACACCTCCTATACCCAAAGCAAGATCTAAGCCAACCGATCCGGTGCTTATACTATCTATTTGCTCAACCTCTTTATCTCCTAACCTTAAAATTGTTCCTTTTCCAAAAGCTTTATCAAGGCTTTTTAAGGCTGCATCTAAAGATTTTTTCTTATTGTCGTCCATTATATTCCTTAAAAAATTTTAATTTAAGAATTCTACAAAATAAAATTAAATAATGTTTTATTTTTATAAATTTTTAAATGAAATTTTATAAAATAATTTATTCGATAAAAAATTTAATCAAGGTTAAACCACACAATGAAAAAAACGATAACAGTCGCACACTCTCCCGATGCTGATGATATATTTATGTTTATGGCAATTCACTTTGGTTGGGTGGGCAATCATTTTAATTACAAAAACACCGCTTTAGATATACAAACCCTTAATGAATTTGCCTTAAAAAATGAATTTGATGCTACAGCTATTTCTTTTGGGCTTTATCCATTAATCGCCAAAGAATACGCTCTTTTACGCACAGCAGTAAGCTTTGGACAAGGCTATGGGCCTAAATTGATTAAGAAGAAAAATGTTCAATTAAAAAGGAATTTTAAAGTCGCTCTTAGTGGAGCTAATACAACCAATGCTTTAATTTTCCGTATGAAATATCCTGAAGCTAGAATTATTTATAAAAACTTTTTAGATATTGAAAATTCGGTTTTAAGTGGAGAAGTAGATGCTGGGATATTGATCCATGAAAGTATTTTAGATTTTGATCAAAATCTTTGTCTAGAAGCTGAAATTTGGGATATATGGCTAGAACTAGCCAAAGAAAATTTACCCTTGCCTTTAGGCGGAATGGCTTTACGCAGATCTTTACCTTTAAACGATGCTATTAAAATCGAAAAAGATTTAACTCTTGCAGTAAAAATCGCTGATTCAAATCGCCAAATTATAGCTCCAATGTTACTAGAAAGAAATCTTATTCGCGTGGATAAAGACAAGCTTGATACTTATCTTAATCTTTATGCAAATAAAAATTCGATTAGTATGGATGAAACACAATTTAAAGCCATTGATACCTTATTTAAATTAGGATATGATTATAAATTTTATGATAAGATTATAAATGTAAATGATTATCTCATACCTAGCGAATATGAACAAGCAAGAAATTCTTAAGGGGAAAACATGGATGAAGGTACTTTAGTTGGATTAGGGGTTCAAACTTTTAAAATCACACTTTTATTATCTTTACCTATGCTTTTAGCAGGTTTGATTGCGGGTTTGATTATCAGTATATTTCAAGCGACAACACAAATCAATGAAATGACGCTTTCTTTTGTGCCTAAAATCATTTTAGTGGTTATTGTAATTATCTTCTTAATGCCTTGGATGACAACTACAATGATTGATTTTACTCAAAACATTCTCAATCAAATTCCAACTTTTATTAAATGATTATTGATTTTAAAAAATATTCATCTATTCGCATAGGCGATAAATTTGAAGTTCAAATTTTAGATAAAATCAGCAATTTTGAAGGTTTTTTAATAGGAGGGGCTAATAATTTACTCATAAGCCCTAAGCCAAAAAATATAGGAATTTTAGGTGAAAAATTTGATTTCATTGAAATTCTAGATCAAAAATCGGATTTTTTATATCTTCGTATAGGATGCAAAACTAATTCTAGAAAAATATATAATTTTGCCAAACAAAATAATCTTTGCGGCTTTGAATACCTCAGTAAAATTCCTGGCACCTTAGGAGGACTTTTGAAAATGAATGCGGGGCTTAAAGGAGAATGCATCAGTCAAAATTTAATTAAAATCGCCACTTCAAAAGGTGAAATTTTACGTGAAAATATCGATTTTGATTATAGATTTTGTCCTTTAAAAATGCCTTTTTTTTGGGCGGAATTTAAATTAGAATTTGGTTTTGATCATACAAAAGATGAAGCTTTAAAAAATGCTAGAAATAATCAACCTAGCGGGGCAAGTTTTGGATCTATTTTTAAAAATCCCCAAGGAGATTTTGCTGGACGCTTGATTGAAGCGGTTGGCTTAAAGGGTTTTAGCAAAGGCGATGCAATGCTAAGCGATAAACACGCTAATTTTCTCATTAATAAAAAAAATGCAAGTTATGAAGATGCGATCTTTTTGATCGAACTAGCAAGAAAAAAAGTTTTTGAAGAATTTGGAATCATGCTAGAAAATGAAGTTATTATCATTTAATTTTTTGTTCTTATTAATTTAAACACAGGAAAAAATATGCAAATTTATATTAATTTAGAAGAGATGAATAAATGGCAAATTAAAGACGAACTTAGAAAAATCTTATCTCAGCTTGATCCTATAAGTGCACATGAAATAGTAAAAGAATTAAGAGAGGAATTTTTAAGTATAGAAGAATTGCAAGAAAAAATTAAAAACATTAATGCATAAGCGTTAATGTTTTTACTTCCCTAAGGATAACTTCTGATAACATTTTAGGCATTTGATCTATGACGTTTTGATAATTTTTGCTTGAATTTTTAGGATCAAGTGTAAAATTTAATTTCACATTTTTTGCTTTAAGAATTTTACCGCTACTTAAAGAAATAATCTTGAAATTGATTTTAGCAACAGCATCTTTAGTTACAGTTATAAAATAGTTTGTGGTATTGACATAAAAATCATCCAAATTAACTACGATAAGATAATCTATAAATTTAGCATAAATTTTATTTTTATCTCTCTCATGTTTTAAAAAAGGGCTAACATTGATCAGTTTAGCATCTTTAGGGCTAAATCTTGATAAAATTTTAGAACTTTGATACAAACCATTTGCTACAGAATTTGCAAAATTTAGATTTAAAGCATCGATCAATCTTTTAGAAAATAAAGTTGAAAAGTCTCTAGCTTCAACTCTAAGTCCATCGGATAGATACCCAAAATTTCTTCTAAAGCTTAAAACGATAGCAAAATCTTTATCTTTATCCTTGATTAAAGCAGGTTTTTTTTCAATCAAACTTGAACTATCAAAAACAGCTTTTTGATTGTCTAAACTAGAATTAATTGGATTTTGTCCAAGATCTATCAATTCAAAATTATCTTCACTTGGCTTTAGCTTAATAATCTTTTTTTGCGACAAATCATTAGCAAAAAGATTAAAATTTAAAAACAAACTTATAAATAAAATAAAAACTAATCTCATTGATAATCCTTGATTATTATAAAAAATCTTTCAAAAAACTTTTTTTAGAAACGCATATAAAAAATTGCGATCTATGCTCTAAAGGACTATAAGGAATTAAATTTTGATCCAACATCCCCATAAAACCACCATTTAAATTGACCAAAAAATCTCCCGCTGCTATATCCCAAATATTTAGCCTCTCAAGGCGTCTATAAATTCCTGCTTTGCCTTCTAAAATAGCACAAAATTTAAGCCCAGAGCCAATATTAACAGCCTCTAATTTATGTTTTTGTGCGAATTCTAAATCTGTTTTGCTTAAATGGTTTACACTCAATAAGGCTTTAAACTGATTATCTTTAAACTGCTTTTCATCTACATTTAAAAGATTATCATTTTTATAAACTTTACTTTCTTTGTGCCCATAATAAATATCTTCAGTCGATGGATTTTTAATAAGCGATAAAATAGGCCTATTCTCATGAATCAAAGAAATCATGATGCAAAATTCATCCAAGCCTTTTAAAAATCCACTAGTGCCATCAAGTGGATCGATAAGCCAAAAAGTTTGCAAATTTTCACTCTCTTTTTGGCTTAGAATTTTTTCTTCAGATAAAACCTTTATATCTGTTTTTCCTAAAATATCATTTAAAATTTGATCGGATGCTAAATCAGCTGAAGTTAAAGCCGAGCCATCTTCTTTTTTCCAATCTTTTAAATTTTTTCGCTCTTGCATAATAGCCTTAGAAGCTTTATTTGCCGCTTCAATAGCAAGTTCTAACCAATAATCTAAGCGCATCATTTTTCCTTAAAATTTAAAACTTTAATCCAATATTAGCCAAAATATTCCAACAAACAAAAATCACTTCTTGATATTTGAAATAAATTTAATCGCACTCATTACCAAAATAGCCTCAAACAAAGCTGTTAATATCAGTGCTGAATAAATTTCTTGATCAAGCACTTTTGCAGAATATCCTAATGTAGCTGTTGCAATCAACAAAGTTAAGGGCATAGAATGACTCAATCCAAATAAAACCATATTTTTAAAACCTATCGTTGTTGCAAAAACACTCGCACATAAAATTCTTAATCCCACCATTACAAGCATCAACAAAATAGCTTTTAAAACGATATGATAATTTAAAATCATCGATAAATCAAAAGTTGAACCCGTATAAACAAAAAAAATCGGAATTAAAAAACCATAACCAAAAGTTGAAATTTTAGACTCTAAATCTTTTTTATGACCTAAAAAAGTCGCGATAAAAGATCCCGCGATAAAAGATCCTAAAACAATTTCAAGTTTTGCAATAATCATAGCAACGATAATTAAAATAAAAATTGCCATACAAAATCTAATATCTTTTTCATTTTTATCTTCCCAGGGCATAAGAACGATTTTGAGTTGAGGATACCACCAAAAAAGAACACCAAGAAATTTAAAAATCAAAAAGCAAAGACTTAAAAAGATGGTAAGATATAAAATGCTTTGCGCTACATCTACAATTGTCGTTTGCTCTTGCAAAAATGCCCCAGCTATCGTTAAAAGAACTATGGAAATAACCTCAGCTAAGGTTGCGACTATCATGGCTATATTTAACCAATCGCACTCTTTTCCAAAATCCTTGTAAAGTAAAGACAAAAGCCCTACACTCATAACAGGAATAATCAAAACAAAGACAAAAGAAAGTTTAAAAATCCATACAATCAGTAAAGATAAAACATAAAGTAAGATAATATATAAAAAGCTTTTTTTGATGATCTCTTTATCAAGGCTAAAAAAAGTTCTTAAATTTATTTCCATACCTGCAATAAACATAAGATAATAAAAACCCACATTAGCTAAAATAGAAAAATTTTCACTCTTTCCGATAAAACCAAAATAAGCCACAATCGATCCTAAAATAATTTCAGTGGCTGAAATTGGCAAACGTAAAATTTTAGCAATATGTGGAGAAAATAATAAACAAAGTGCTATAACTATAAGAATTTTTAAGTCAATTAAACCTTGCGTATCAATGACATTGTGATGCAAATGTAAATCCCATCTTTTTTAACTCGACTATATCACGACTAGGTTCTTCTCCTTTTGTCGTAAGATAATCTCCTATAACAATAGCACCTGCACCCGCTTTAAAAATTTCATATTGTCTTTCACCTAAAACAATCTCTCTTCCGCCTGCAATCATAATTACAGTTTGCGGCAAAGCCTCTTTAGTATCACTGATAATTTTTAAAGCTTCATCAGCATCCAATTTAGGAGCTTTTAAATTTAAATTATCATTAGCGATAAAAAAATTTATTGGGCTTGAAAAAGGTTGTAATTCTTGTAAAGATTTTCTTAGGCTTATCCTATCTTCAAAACTTTCACCCATACCATAAATTCCACCACAACAAAGCATAAGCCCTGCTTCTTTAGCATTAAGATTAGTTTGAAAGCGACTCTCCCAAGTATGTGTGGTGCAAATTTGAGGAAAAAATTCTTTAGAGGTTTCAAGATTGTGATTATAAGAAAAAATTCCCGCTTTTTTTAATTCTTTAAGTTGCTCCACACTGGCCATACCATTACAAGCTATAAGGAGTAAATCGGGAACTTCTTTTTTAACCGCCATCGCAGCTTCACAAACATATTCTAATTTTTCATCATCAAGTCCAAGTCCAGCGGTTACTAAACAAAATCCTAAAGCCTCATTTTTCTTAGCAATTTTAGCCTCTAAAATAATTTGAGAAATTTCTTTACGTCTATATTTTTGAATATCTGTTTTTACATAAGCACTTTGAGTGCAATATTTGCAATCTTCTGAGCAATTTCCGCTTGCTATATTAGAAATAGCACAAAGCATGATTTGCATCGTTTCTCCTATTTAACAATTAAAACTCGCATTCTAACAAAAAAAGACTTAAATAATTTTCTTTTATTCTTTCATTTCTTTTTTGATTTTGCATTTAAGACATTCTAAAAAAGTACCTTTTTTTAGTTCCTTAATAACCAAATTTTCGCCACATTCTTCACATTTTTCATCACTTGGCCTATATTTAGAAATAAAATTACACTTTGGATAAGCACTACAACCATAAAATTTTCCACGCTTAGAAAAACGTTCTACAATTTCACCTTTTTGACAACTAGGACAAATTATGCCTATACTATTGGTTTTTTTTGCGGTTGCGTTTTCTTCATTTGCTTTATTTTCATTTTTTAAATTTCTAGAATATTTGCATTTTGGAAAATTTAAACAAGCCACAAATTCACCAAAACGTCCCTTTCTTATCGCAAGCTCTCCTCCACAGTCAGGACAAGTCTCACCTAATTTTGTCACCGTTTTTTGACTTGCAATCTTTGTTTTTCCCTCTTCAATTTTTCTCATAAAAGGGTAATAAAATTCTTTTAAGATATTTTGCCAATCCGCTTTATCTTCGGCAATATCATCTAAAGTATTTTCAAGATTTGAAGTGAATTTGCTATCAACAATATCACTAAAATTTTTTTCAAGTACCTCGGTTACATTAAAGGCAATATCGCTAGGAATGAGTTGCTTTTTATCAATTTTAACATAATCACGGCTTGTAAGTATAGAAATAGTCGGAGCATAAGTTGATGGACGTCCTATGCCTAAGCTTTCTAATTTTTTCACAAGCCCTGCTTCAGAATATCTTGAAGGGGGTTCAGTAAAATGCGAATTCATATCTAATTTTTGAATTTTTAGACTCTCACCTATTTTAAGATTAGGCAAAATTTTATCCTTATCCATATCTCCATAAACTTTATAATATCCATCAAAAATAATTTTTCTACCACTTATTTTAAATAAAGCTCTATCATTTTTTGCAAAAACATTTTGCGTTTGGGAAACAGCTGGATTCATTTGACAAGCTAAAAAACGATTATAAATGAGTGTATAAAGCTTTAATTCATCTTTATCTAAAAATTTAGCCGCAATTTGTGGTGTAAATTCCAAATTTGTAGGACGGATAGCCTCATGTGCTTCTTGCGCACCCTTAGCCTTTGTTACATAAACATTAGCTTTACTAGGCACATAATCTTTTCCGAAATCTTTTTGGATCAATTTTCTTACCTTATCAACCGCTTCTTTAGCTAAATTCAAACTATCAGTTCTCATATAAGTGATCACGCCCATCATACCTTGATGAGTATTAACCCCTTCGTAAAGTTTTTGAGCTAACATCATGGTTTTTTTAGGATTAAATCCTAAACGATTGCTTGCGCTTTGCTGTAGAGTTGAAGTCATGAAAGGAGGCGGTGGAGCGATTTTTCTTTCCTTGCTTTCTATATTTTCTATAATATAAGCATTATTTTTACAAGCCTCAAGGATAAATTTTGCACGATCTTTATTGGTAATGGTTAATTTTTCAATCTTTGCCTTATCAAATTCAACCAACTCAGCATCCAAATCAAAACTAAAAATCATATCGATGCTAAAATATTCCAAAGGCACAAAAGCACGAATTTCTTTTTCTCTATCAACTATGATTTTCAAAGCAGCACTTTGAACACGCCCAGCACTCAAACCTCTTTGAATTTTTTGCCCTAATAAAGGACTTAGTTTATAACCCACTATACGATCCAATAAACGCCTAGTTTGTTGAGCGTTGACTGAATGCATGTTAAGTTTTCTTGGATTTTTTAAAGCGTCTTCAATCGCACTTTTAGTGATCTCATGAAATACAATGCGAGGTAAAATATTTTCATCCTTACCTATGGCTTTTGCAATATGATAAGCTATAGCTTCACCTTCCCTATCTTCATCTGTTGCAAGATAAACTTGTGAAGCATTTTTTGCTTTTTCTTTAAGCTCTTTAACTAAACTACTATGATCGCTTGTTATTCTGTATTCTGGTATAAATTCATCATTTTCTATTTTTATACCAAAGCTTGTTTTAGGTAAATCTCTTATATGTCCTTTAGAAGCTATAACCTCATAATTTTTCCCTAAAAAATTACCTATAGTTTTAGCTTTAGCAGGAGACTCTACTATGATTAATTTTTTTTTCATGAGCTAAACCTCAAATGCTGATTTTTAGAAACATTTCGTTATCTTAATAAACAAAAGCTGAATTTAGCTAAAAAAATTTAAAAATTTACTTATAAATTGCTAAAAATAGAAACATATAATTAATTTGGAGTATAATAAAATAAAAAAGGCTTTAAAATGCGAAAAAAACATTATCAATTTCATCCCAATGATACAAAATTAGATAAAAAAATAGTCGAAATTACCGAAAAATCTACCTTTAAAATCGCAGTATTTTCCATGGCAGCTATGACTATGCTAGGCAGCGTGGTTATTTCTTCAGCACTACCAGCGATCAGCAGACATTTTGAAAGTCTTTTAACTCAAGCAGGCGCTACAAGCTCAACAAGTTTTACTTTAGCCCACCTTGATATCTTAGTAAGATTGGTTTTAACTATGCCTGCCATATTTGTAGTTATCTTATCGCCTTTTGCGGGAATTTTAATGGATAAATTTGGTAAATTAAAATTTGTTTTTCCTGCAATGATAATATGGACTATAGCTGGAGTGAGTGGATTTTTTCTCAATGATATTTATGCTATTTTACTTTCTAGAGCTATTTTTGGAATGGCTACAGCTTTTATCATGACTGGAGCTTCAGCTTTACTTGGGGATTATTATAGCCATGGTGGATTTAATCGGCGTGAAAATGCCCTAAGTTTGCAAGGTTTTTTCTGTGCGGTTGGAGGCGCTGTTTTTATTTCTATTGCGGGTTTTGTTTCTAGTTATTCTTGGCGTTATCCTTTTTTAGTTTATGGGCTTGGGATACTCATTACTCTTATAGCTATATTTTATCTTTTCGAACCACGTTTTAAATTTTATAATCACACTAAAACAGAAACAAAAACAAATTATTGGCAATTCCTTCCTATTTATTTTATAGGATTTTTTATTATGGTAGTATATTACATTTCTCCAACACAACTTCCTTATTACATTGAAGGACATTTAGGCTTAGATCCTAAATACATTGGAATTTCTATGTCTGTTTCAGCTCTTTGTTATGGAGTTTTTTCGCTTAGCTATAAATATATTATGCGTTTTTTAAGCATTAAGCAAATTTATATTTTGACTTTGTTTATAGTAGGCTGCTCCTTTTTATTATTGTTTTTAGTTCATAACTTTATAGCGGTTTTAATGGCTTTAGCATTATTAGGAACTGGAGGAGGGGTTATGCTTGTTAATAATACTGCTTATCTTTTTTCTATATGTCCTGAAAATGCAAGAGCTAGAGCTTATGGGATACTAGCAAGTTGCATTTTCCTTGGACAATTTTTAAGCCCTATCATATCCCAACCTATAGTAAGGCAAATAGGCCTAGTTGATGCTTTTTTGATATGGGCTATTGTGATTTTTACAGTTTGTATCATATTTATATTTTTAAAACAAAAAGCTAGGGTTAATTGAAAATACAAACTCTAGCTTTTCCACCATCAACTTTTACTTTCATTCCATTTTTAAGAATTTTCATAGCATTTCTTACACTCATTACAGCAGGTAACCTTATCTTTCTTGCAGTCACCGCTCCATATGATAAAGCTCCTCTGTTTTCTGTTATCACGCCTTTTATGATATAAAATTATTCAAGTAGGATTTTAAAAACTTATAAATATTGTGTTTTTCTTCTTTTAAACACACCAAAACTATATCTTATTTAGCTAATAAATTGAATTGAGAAAATAAAAGCGTATAAAAACCATAGATGGCACCGTTTCTGTGCGATAAAACAGCCATTTGTCGCAAAAGATCATTTTTGGATAAATCTAAAAAAACTTTTCTAAAATAAGCAAAAATAAAGTAAGGAAATGAAAAATTTAGAAATTCCTTGCTTTATTTTTTTGCATTATATATTCTACAAACCTACTGCACTTAAGGTTTGATATTTGCTCATATAAATTTGAGCTTCGATTTTTCTCATCGTATCAAGTGCAACTTGCACTACAATAAGCACTGAAGTGCCGCCAAATTGAAAAGGCACTCCCATAAATTTTACTAAAAGCCAAGGCAAGGTTGCTATAATTCCTAGATAAATAGAACCAGATAAGGTTAAACGAGAGGCTACTTCATTTAAATAACTTGAAGTTCCTTCACCTGGACGAATTCCTGGAATAAAGCCACCTTGCTTTTTAAGATTATCTGCAATATCCTTAGCATTAAATGCTATAGAAGCATAAAAATAAGCAAAGAAAATCACAAAAATAAAAGTCAAAATGTGAAATACGTATCCATTAGGATTTAAAAAATCATTAATGGCTTGTATATAAGGATTTGTGCTGGTTTGTAAAATGGTTGTTGGAAACATTAAAATCGCACTTGCAAAGATTGGAGGAATCACTCCGCTAAGATTGATTTTAATTGGAATATAATTCATAATACGTTTATTTTGATTTTGCATCACTACTTTACGAGAATAAGAAATAGGAATTCTACGTTCTCCAAGCTCTACATAAATAATAGCACCTATTGTAATTAAAATCAAAACAAAAATAGCAAAAGCAGTTAAGAAATTCATCTCTCCTGAATTTACCTGACTTATAGTTCCTGAAATCGCTCTTGGAATCCCTGAAACAATACCTGCAAAAATAATTAAAGAAATACCATTTCCTATACCCTTTTGAGTGATTTGTTCCCCAAGCCACATTAAAAGCATAGTTCCTGCAAGCATTGAAATAGCACAAAGTGCGATAAACATATTTAAATTTTCTATCATAATGGCACTTGATCCACCCTTGCCATGTAGGCTTTGTAAACCTATAGCTACACCTATACTTTGAGCTAAAGTGATCAATATAGTTACATAACGTATAATTTGCATATATTTTTGCATACTATCGCGTTCTTTTTTCATCTTACCGATACTTGGAAAAGTTGCTGCGAAGAGTTCCATTATAATAGAAGCAGTGATATAGGGCATAATTCCTAAAGAGATAATAGAAAAACGTTGAGCCGCCCCACCACTAAAAACATTAAATAAACCTAAAGCATTATTTTGATTATGGTTAAAAAAATCCGCAATCACATCAGCATTGACGCCAGGAACTGGAATATAAGCCAGAACCCTATAAGCAAATAAAAAAGCTAAAGTGATTAAGATCTTATTCGTCAATGCTCTATTCATTATTTTGTTCCAGTGACGCTAATATTCTCGTCTTTAATTTTAGATACTAAGCCTTTAGCGCTAGCACCAATAAGCTTAACTTTTTTCACAGATTTTGAAAGCTTGTGAACGCCTTTAATGTTTTCAATTGTGATTTCAGTTAGGTCTTTTACAGCTGTAATTTTTTCAACATTGATTACATAAGGTTTTTCTATTTTAGATGTAAAACCTACTTTTGGCAATCTTCTTTGAAGTGGTTGCTGACCCCCTTCAAAACCTCTTTTTTCATTATAACCTTTTCTAGCTGTTTGGCCTTTTCCACCTTTGGTAGCAGTTTTTCCCATACCACTGCCTTGACCACGACCTATTCTTTTAGTTTTATGCGTTGAACCCGCTGCTTTTATTAAATTCATGACTTATCCTTTTAGCATTGTTAAAGCTTTAATGGTAGCGCGAACCACATTAGCTGAATTATTTGAGCCTAAAGATTTAGTTAAAATATCTTTAATACCAGCAAGCTCTACAATAGGACGAGTAGAACCACCAGCAATAACCCCTGTACCTTCGCTAGCTGGTTTAAGTAAAATTTTACTTGCGTTGTATTTTACTTCTACATCATGAGCAATAGTTGAACCTTTAGTTTTTACTTCAACAATATTTTTAAATGCATCATCGACTGCTTTACGAATAGCATCTGGAACTTCTTTAGCTTTTCCATAGCCAACACCTACTAAACCTTTGCGATTACCAACAATCACTAAAGCAGTAAATCTAAATCTTCTACCACCTTTAACTACTTTAGTAACTCTACCAATATCAACAATGACTTCTTCGAATTCTTCTCTATTATATTTTTCCATCAATTACCCCTTATAGCCTAATGCCATTTTCTCTTAAAGATTCAGCTAAAACTGCGATCACTCCATGATAAACATAACCATTTCTATCAAACACAGCTTGCTCAATTTTTTTAGCTTTTAATAGTTTCGCAAATTCAGCAGCAATTTTTTTAGCTCCCTCTTTGTTAGCTTTAATACCTAGTTTGCGTCCATCTGCTGCAGCCAAAGTTACAGCTTTAACATCATTGATTGCTTGGATATAAAGAGTTCTATTTGATTTAAATACAGAGATTCTTGGAAAATTTTCACAACCAGAAATTTTTGCTCTGATTCTCTTTTTTCTTTTAATTCTTAAATTTAATTTTCTTTTTAATACATTTGCTCTCATTCTTTAGTCCTCTTATTTCTTAGATGTCTTACCGGCTTTGCGGATAATACGCTCATCTGAATACTTAACGCCTTTTCCTTTATACGGCTCAGGTGGTCTAAATTCACGAATTTGAGCAGCAACTTGTCCTACTACTTGCTTATCGCTTCCTTTGACAATCACATTATTTTTATCAACTACAATTTCAATACCTTCAGGAATATTATAATTAATAGGATGTGAAAAACCGAGGCTTAATTCTAAAATTTTTCCTTTTAAAGCAGCTTTATAACCTACTCCGTTGATTTCAAGAGTTTTTGAAAAACCTTGAGTTAAACCTACAACAATGTTATAAGCTAAAGCTCTATAAGTTCCCCAATAAGCTCTGCTTTGTCTGTCTTCACCTTTTGGAGAAAAAAGAATATTATTATCTTTAATCTCAACATTAACATGAGCTTTTGTATCAAGCTCTTTCGCCAAATTTCCTTTTTTAAATTTAAGCAAATTTCCTTCTAATTTAACCTCTACTCCACTAGGAATAGCAATTGGTTGTTTACCTATACGAGACATATTTTTCCTTTTTATTTGTCTAGGATATTTCTACTTTTTGTAAAGAATGGATACCCAATACCATAAAAAGCAGATTTTTTACCAAATGGTACATAAAATTTCGCCACCAACTCCTGCTTTATAAGCTTCATCGTTAGCCAAAACACCTTTACTTGTGCTTACTATAATCGTACCATAACCATTTTTAAAACGTTTAATTTCATCTTTTCCTTTATAAACACGACGACCTGGTTTTGAAACTCTTTTGAGTTCATTGATCACACTTTTTCCTTTTTCGTCGTATTTTAAGATCACATTGATAAATTTCTTTTTATCTTCTTCGATAACATTAAAACTTTCAATATAGCCTTTAGCTTGAAAAATCCCAACCAAAGCTTCAACAACTTTAGAGTGTAAAAGTTTAGTTGTTTCAAGTTTTCTCATTCCCGCATTACGAATTCTTGTTAATGAGTCTGAAATTATATCATTTATCATTTTATTTCCTTACCAACTTGCTTTTTTAAGACCTGGAATTAAGCCTTCATTGCCCATTTTTCTTAAACAAACTCTACAAATTCCAAAATCTCTATAAACTGAATGCGGACGTCCACAAATTTGGCATCTAGTATAGCCTCTTACTTTAAATTTAGGCTTACGTGCCGCTTTTGCAATCATTGATTTTTTAGCCATCTTTTCTTCCTTTTGCAAATGGTACACCGATAAGTTCTAATAGTTTTTGTGCTTGCTTATCGTTTTGTGCTGTTGTAACTATAGAAATATTCATACCATGAGTTCTTAAAATTTTATCATACTCAACTTCTGGAAACATAAGTTGTTCATCAAGACCAAAGTTATAATTTCCACGTCCATCAAAACCATCTCTACTTAAACCTCTGAAGTCTTTTACTCTTGGAAGAGCAATAGAAATTAGTTTGTCAAGAAAAGCATACATGTTGTCTTTTCTTAAAGTAACCATAACCCCAACTGGAAATCCTTCACGGACTTTAAAACCAGCTACAGATTTTTTTGCTTTAGTGATAACAGCTTTTTGCCCAGCAATTAGAGAAATTGTATCAGCAATATTTTGCAATACTTTTTGATCCTTAGCAAGTTCTCCAGCTCCCACACTGATAACTACTTTTTCGATTGCTGGAATAAGCATAGGATTTTTAATATCAAATTCTTTAACCAATGCAGGCTTAATGCTTTGATTATATTTTTCTTTCAATCTCATCATTGCTTACTCCTGAATTTTTGCCACATTAGAAATATCCATTGGCATTTCTTTATTAATAAAGCCACCATTTGGATTTTTATCACTAGGCTTGATCGCTTTTTTAGCAATTTTACATCCCTCAACTACTACTTTAAGAGTTTTTGGATATACAGCTAAAACTTTACCTGTTTTACCTTTATCATCTCCTGTGATAACTTTTACGTTATCACC
>NZ_JACHTR010000022.1:0-27882 GCF_020135975.1 Campylobacter sp. W0014
AAGATTTAAGTGAGATTTGCAAAATTCTTCGATCACTTTTAGAGGCTAAAGATTTGGATAAAGCTTTGGAAAATTTAGCAAAATAAGCGATAAAGGGCTTTTGGAGGCTATAAAAATGCTAGAGTGCTTGAAGCGGTGCGTTTGATAAATGAAAATCCAAATATTGCAATCGCTGAAGATGCTATATAAGCTTGCGAAAAGTTTTTAAGTTTATAAAGAATTTTTTGATGATAAATATAAGGCTCCAAAATCTTTTTATCGAATTGTATTGATTAGAATAAGGGAAACTCTCGAGTCAGAGTCAGATGTAGCTGCTGCAAAAAAAGCTGTAATATTGCAAGGTTAAAAGAGTTATTAAAGTCTATACTAAATGGTAAAAATGCAGAAGAGGCGCTTAAAAGTTCCAATTTTTCCAAAGTGCTTTTTGGTAAAAAACCAGCTATGCAAAATCAATTTTATTGTCCAATGAATAATATAGAACTTATATTTTTAGTAGAATATGCGCAAGATAGAAAAAAATATCTTATCGCTAAAGTAGCCTAGATTGTATTATTTAATATATCTTAACTCACTTGAAAGTGCTTTTATGTACAGAGAAAGATTTGACGGGATAGAATCTTGAGATGTTTCGCATATTAAAAATTTCTCTAATTGTTTTTATCATTGTGAAAATATGAATGTTGATTTAAGCAAATGGGATGTAGGAAAAGGTCAAGAATTTATCTCTATGTTTGAACATGCGAGATATTTTAATCAAAATTTAAATAAATGGGATATGAGTAAAGCGAAAAATATTGATAAAATGTTTTATTGTGCTTTTACATTTAATGGCGATATAAGTATTTGAAATGTAAGTAAAGTAATTTCTATGGAAGAAACTTTTCAAAAAGCTATTTGTTTTGATCAATGTTTGGATAATTAGGAGTTTGCAAATTTAAAAGAATGTAAAAATGCGTTTTTGGGATGTCCTTTAAAGTATAATCCACCAAGTGGTATAAAACGAAAACAAAACAATAAACAATATTGATTTATAAGATATTTAATAGGAAATTAAAGAATTAATTTCCTAGTTTTTTATTGAGGTGAATTAAATTTATATCTTATTTTGCAATAATATTGCGGGTTTGTTAAAATTATTTTTTTATATAAGGTTTAAATTGTATAAAAAATAAACATTTAGCATAATTTTATTATTTCTTTATTTAAACTTAAATTAAGTAAATATTAAGATTATTTTTTATACAATCACATTTTAAATTTTTGGCAAAGGTAAAAAATATGACAAAGATAACAAAGCCAAACGAAGTAAAGCGAGAATGGATTGTTTTAGACGCAGAAGGAAAAAGATTTGGTCGTCTTTTAACCGAAGTAGCGACAATTTTAAGAGGTAAAAATAAACCTTGTTTTACACCTAATGTTGATTGTGGAGATTATGTAGTCATTATCAATGCATCAAAAGCTGTATTTACAGGTGCTAATAAGGCTGAAGATAAGCTTTATCATAGACATTCTGGATATTTTGGAAGTGTAAAAAGTGAAAAATTTGGAGATTTACTTCAAAAAAATCCTGCTAAATTATATAAATTAGCAGTTAGAGGTATGCTTCCTAAAACAAATTTGGGTAGAGCAATGCTTAAAAAACTAAAAATATATGCTGGCAGTGAGCATCCACATACAGCACAAATTGCTAAAGAAGGAAAATAATATGGCAACAACATATGCAACAGGTAAAAGAAAAACCGCTATTGCAAAAGTTTGGGTAAAACCAGGTAGTGGTAAAATCAGCGTTAATGGTGTTGATTTAAATACTTGGCTTGGCGGACATGAAGCTATTAAGCTTAAAGTGGTTCAACCTTTACTTGCTACTAAGCAAGAAACTTCTATGGATATTAAAGCGACTACTCTAGGTGGTGGTTATAGCGCACAAGCTGAAGCTTTAAGACATGGTATTGCAAGAGCTTTAGCGGCTATGGATGCAGATTTTAGAGCCTTATTAAAACCAAAAGGACTTCTAACAAGAGACAGCAGAACTGTAGAGCGCAAAAAATACGGTCGTCGCAAAGCAAGAAGAAGTCCACAATTTTCTAAACGTTAATCTTTACAGCGAGAATTTTCTCGCTGCTTATTTTTATACTTTAATTATTTCTTTCTTTTCTTATTTTTATGTTATAATCTTTACATTTAAAATTTATTATCAATTTAAAGGATTTTTATGAAAAGGTTATTACTAGGTTTAGGTTTAGCAAGTGCTTTATTTGGTGCCGATCAAAATATTAAATTTGAAATAACTCCAACTTTCAATTATAATTATTTTGAGGGTAATTTAGATATGAAAAATCATTATGCTCCTGGCATTCGATTTGGTTATCATTTTGATGATTTTTGGCTAGATCAAGTGGAATTAGGTTTTGAATATTATTCCAATGTAAAATATACCAATACTCATGAAACTACAGATATATCGAGAACTTATTTAAACGCGATCAAAGGATTTGATTTAAATAAAAGATTTTATTTTTATGGTTTAGCTGGCGGTGGCTATGAGAATTTTTCTAATGCTGCCTATGATAATAAAAGTGGCGGATTTGGACAATATGGAGTGGGAATTAAATTTAATCTAAGCGATTCTTTGGCTTTAAGACTTGAAACAAGAGATCAAATTGATTTTAATGATGCTAATCACAACTGGGTTACAACTTTAGGTCTTAGTTTTGGTTTTGGTGGAGAAAAAAAGCAAAATTTAAAAAATGAATTTAAACAACCTTTAGCTAGACAAATTGAAAAAAAATCACAAACAAAAACATTTGTACTTGATAAAAGTGAAAAAGAAAAAGTGATTTCTTTGGAGGGATATTTTGGTTTTGATAAAACTACTATTAATCCAGCCTTTAGTCAAAAAATTAAAAAAATTGCTAAGGTTTTAGATGAAAATAAAAATTACAATACCATTCTTGAAGGACACACTGATAATATAGGTTCAAAAGCTTATAATAAAAAGCTTTCTCAAAAACGTGCACAAAATGTTGCTAAAGAACTTGAAAAATACGGAGTGAATAAAAATCGTATTGAGACTATAGGATATGGCGAAGAGCGTCCAAGATCTAGCAATGCGACTAAAGAAGGAAGAGCTGATAATAGAAGAGTGGAAGCTAAATTTATACTCAAGCAAAAACAATGAAATATACTATTTTATTTGATTTAGATGGCACTTTGATAGATTCTACAAATGCCATCTTAAATTCTTTCAAAGATGCCTTAAGAATTCTTAATTTAGATGTAAAAGAAGATGAAAAAATTAAAGATCTTATAGGCCATCCGTTAAAAAATATGTTTGCAATGCTCTATCCTAGCAATTCTAATTTGATTGATGAATTTGCTAAAACTTATCGTGAGTGTTATTCTAAAATTTATTTAGAGCAAACAACCTTACTTCCAAAAGTCAATGAAACTTTACATCTTGCTTATGATTTTGCTGATTTGGGCATAGTGACAACTAAGGGAGGAACTTTTACTCCTATTTTGCTTGAATCTTTAGGAATTAAAAAATTTTTTAAAACTTTAATCACTCTTGATGATGTTAAAAAACCAAAACCAGATGCAGAACCTATACTTTTAGCATTGGATAAATTAAACAAAACTCAAGAAAATGCTTATATGATTGGTGATACTATTTTGGATGTACAAGCATCTTTAGCGGCTAATATTACTCCTATAGCTTTAAGTTGTGGTTATGGTGATGAGAATGAATTAAAAAAATATTCCCAAATTTTCCCAAGTGCATACGAAGCAATTTGTCATATACTAAATATTAAACAAATTTGAAGTTTTTGTTAAACACCTTTTAAGAGAATTCGTAGTATAGTCTTGCTGATAAAAAATATTGATTAAGGAAGGTCTTAATGAGTAAAGTAATGAAAACTATGGATGGAAATGAAGCTGCTGCTTATGCAGCATATGCTTTTACAGAGGTAGCTGGTATTTATCCTATCACTCCAAGTTCTCCTATGGCAGATTATACCGATATATGGGCTGCTGCAGGAAAGAAAAATTTATTTGGAGTGCCTGTAAAAATTGTAGAAATGCAAAGTGAAGCAGGTGCGGCAGGTAGCGTTCACGGATCGTTACAAGCAGGTGCTTTAACAACAACTTATACTGCATCTCAAGGTCTATTATTAAAAATTCCAAATATGTATAAAATTGCAGGACAACTTTTACCTTGTGTTATACACGTTGCAGCACGTTCTTTAGCATCTCAAGCTTTATCGATTTTTGGGGATCATCAAGATATTTATGCAGCAAGACAAATTGGTTTTGCAATGCTTTGTTCTCATTCTGTTCAAGAAACTATGGATTTAGCTGGTGTGGCTCATTTGGCTGCCATTAAAGGTAGAGTTCCATTTTTACATTTCTTTGATGGTTTTAGAACAAGTCATGAAATTCAAAAAGTCGAAGTGATGGATTATGAGCATTTTGATAGATTACTAGATAGAAAAGCTCTATTAGAATTTAGAAATGGTGCGTTAAATCCAGAACATCCAAAAACACGTGGAACAGCTCAAAATGATGACATATATTTCCAAACTAGAGAATTGGCAAATCGTTTTTACGATGCTTTACCGGATGTTGTTAATGAATATATGCAAGAAATTTCAAAAATTACTGGTAGAGAGTATAAACCATTTACTTATTACGGACACAAAGAGCCAGATCGCATTATTATTGCTATGGGTTCTGTAACTCAAGCTCTTGAAGAAGTTGTGGATTATTTAAATGCGAAAGGTGAAAAAGTTGGTGTTTTAAAAGTTTACCTTTATAGACCATTTAGCTTAAAATATTTCTTTGATGTAATGCCAAAATCAGTTAAAAAAATCGCAGTGCTTGATAGAACTAAAGAGCCAGGTAGCTTAGGAGAACCGCTTTATCTTGATGTAAAATCAGCTTTCTATGGAAGAGAAAATGCTCCAATTATTGTTGGCGGAAGATACGGACTTTCTTCTAAAGATGTTGATCCTGCACAAATGATCGCTGTATTTGAAAATTTAAAACTTGATAATCCAAAAAATGGTTTCACAGTAGGTATTGTTGATGATGTAACTCATACATCTTTACCAACCGGTGAAAAAATTTCTCTTGGAGATGAAAGCACAATAGAATGTTTATTTTATGGTTTGGGCGCTGATGGAACAGTAGGCGCAAATAAAAACTCTATTAAAATTATTGGAGATAAAACTGATTTTTATGCACAAGCTTATTTTGCATACGATTCTAAAAAATCAGGAGGTTATACAAGAAGCCATTTGCGTTTCTCTAAAAAACCAATTCGCTCAACTTATCTTGTATCAACACCTCACTTCATAGCCTGTTCAGTAGCAGCTTATCTTGAACTTTATGATGTATTAGCAGGAATTAGAAAGGGTGGAACTTTCCTTTTAAATAGCATTTGGAGTGCTGAAGAAACTATCAGACAAATTCCTGATTCTGTTAAGAAAACTTTAGCAGAGAAAGAAATTAATTTCTACATTATCAATGCGACAAAACTGGCACGCGAAATAGGACTTGGAAATCGTACAAATACTATTATGCAATCAGCATTCTTCAAACTTGCAAAAATTATTCCTTATGAAGATGCACAAAAATATATGAAAGAATTTGCTTATAAATCTTATAGTAAAAAAGGTGATGCTATTGTAGAAATGAATTACAAAGCTATTGATGTAGGTGCAGATGGACTTGTAAAAGTAGAAGTAGATCCTAGCTGGAAAAATCTAGAAATTAAAGAAAAAGAACAAACCAGTGCTTACAAAGGTACTGAATTTGTTGAAAAAATCGTTAAACCTATGAATGCCGCTAAAGGTGATGATTTACCTGTTTCAGCATTTTTGGGTTACGAGGATGGAAGTTTTGAGCACGGTACGACTGAATATGAAAAACGTGGTGTAGGTGTTATGGTTCCAAGATGGATTGAGGCAAATTGTATACAATGTAACCAATGTGCTTCTGTGTGCCCGCATGCGGTTATTAGACCATTTTTAATCAATGATGAAGAAATGGCAAAAGCTCCACGTGGAGTTAAAGATCACGCTTTAGAAGCAAAAGGAACTAAAGGTGAAAAACTAAGCTTTAAAATTCAAGTTTCTCCTCTTGATTGTACAGGTTGTGAACTTTGTGTTCATGAGTGTCCAACTAAAGAAAAATCATTAGTTATGGTTCCGCTTCAAGAAGAAATGGATTTTGGAGAGCAGGAAAATGCTGATTATCTATTTAAAGAAATTACTTATAAAGATGAAATTTTAAACAAAGAAAGTACAAAAGGTGCGCAATTTGCACAACCGTTGTTTGAATTCCATGGTGCATGCCCAGGTTGTGGTGAAACTCCTTATATTACTTTGATCACAAGATTATTTGGGGAAAGAATGATTATTGCTAATGCAACAGGTTGTAGTTCAATCTATGGTGGTTCAGCTCCTTCTACCCCTTATAGAAAAAGTGTTAAAAATGGACACGGTCCTGCTTGGGGTAACTCTTTGTTTGAAGATAATGCAGAATTTGGTTTAGGTATGAAAGTTGCTACTGAAACTACAAGACATCGCATTGAAGTTATTATGAATGAAAATATGCAGCAAGTTCCAAATGCTTTAGCGGCACTTTTTAAAGAATGGATTGCAAATAAAGATGATAGTGCTGCTTCGGTTGAAATTAGAAATAAATTAGTTCCAATTTTAGAGCAAAATAAAGATATTAAAGCAGCTCAAGAAATTTTAGATTTAAAACAATATTTAAGCAAAAAATCTCATTGGATTTTCGGTGGTGATGGTTGGGCTTATGATATTGGCTACGGCGGTCTTGATCATGTTTTAGCAAGTGGTGAGAATGTAAATATTTTAGTACTTGATACTGAAGTTTATTCTAATACTGGAGGTCAAAGCTCTAAATCATCTCGCACTGGCGCTGTAGCACAATTTGCTGCCGCAGGTAAGCCTATTCAGAAAAAAGATTTAGGTCAAATTGCAATGACTTATGGTTATATTTATGTAGCTCAAGTTAATTCCGCCGCAAATTATAGTCATTTGGTTAAAGCTTTGGTTGCAGCTGAAGCTTACGATGGTCCTTCTTTGGTTATTTGTTATTCTCCTTGTATAGCACATGGTATCAAAGGTGGTCTTGGTTATTCTGGAGAACAAAGTGAACTTGCTACAAAATGTGGTTATTGGCCACTTTATACTTTCGATCCTCGTTTACAAGAGCAAGGAAAAAATCCATTGACCTTAGCCGGCAAAGAGCCTGAGTGGGATCTTTATGAAAGCTTTTTAATGAATGAAGTTCGTTACAATGCTTTGAAAAAATCAAATCCAGATCACGCAAAAGAATTGTTCGAAAGAAACAAAAAAGATGCGCAACGTCGTTATAGACAATTAAAACGCATTGCTATAGCTGATTTTAGCAATGAGTTAGAAAACTAGAATTTGCAATGCAAAGATTTTTTTGTGCCATTTGTTTATTTTTTACTTTTTCAATGGCACAAGATGATTTTGAAGAATATTTCAGATCTTTAAATTCTAAATGCGACGCAGATCTTGAAAATCTTCAAAATCCTTTCTTAAATCCCACCCTTGAAAAAATAAAAAAACTTACTATAGCAGCTATCATGCTAGATCAAGTAAAAATCAATAATCATTGGTATAAAAAAGGTGATAGAATTGAAGGCGCTTTAATTGTTCAAGTTAATAAAAAAGATATAGTATTGCAATACGATACTTTAAATTTTAAAATTAATTTTAAAACCAATGATAAGATTAATATTTATTAAGATTTTATTTTTTACTCAAATCCTTTATGCTTTAGATTGTCAAAAACGTTTATTTGATATCAATATTCATGAAAATACAAGTTTGGAAGAAAGTCTTAGAGAACTTGCAAATTATTGCTCATTTAGTATTATCGTAAAAGATAAGATTGCTAAAGAAAAATTAAAAACCATTCAAAGTGATATTAATATACATCAAATGAGTTTAGATGAGATTTTTAATCTTTTTATCAAAGAGCATGATTTATTTTATGAATTTAACGGCAGGGTTTTGAAAATTTCAGCCTTAAAAACAAAAATTTTTAAAATAAGTTATATCACTTCAATTAGAGAAGGTCAAAGTATCACTAAAGCTTCGGTGGATGCAAAACCAAGGCAAAGTGAATTTAAAACTTCATCTGAAGATAATGAAGATAATATGATTAAAAGCATGGAAAAATTTGATTTTTGGCAAAATATAGAAAAAGAAATCACTATGTTGCTTAATTCTTCTCATGAAAACTATGAAATAAAAGCACCTATAGTCAATTCAAATGCTGGAATTATAATAGTTACAGGCACTCATTCTCAATTAGAACGCGTTAGAGAATATTTGCAAAAACTTGAAAACCGTTTAAAAAAGCAAGTGATTATTGATGTTAGTATTATTGCAGTAAATCTTAATAAAAGCCATTCTAGTGGCATTAATTGGCAAAATTTTAATTTGGATTTTAATTCCAAAACAAAAAGTGGTGAAAATTCTTTTATCCATTTTCAAAATGGACAAGGTTTTGTGAAAAATTTAGGTTTTAGGGCAAATTTAAATTTTGATTCTATTATCAACTTTATTTCTCAAAATGGAAAAACTTATGTACTTTCCAATCCTAAGCTCATGGCTTTAAATAATCAGCAAGCTATTATTTCAGTTGGAGATACGATCAATTATCAAGTTAAAGAAAGTTCTAAGGGAACAGAAAATGGAACAACGGTGAGTGAAAGTTATAGTAATTATTCTATTTTTATAGGAATTTTGCTTAATATTTTGCCAGAAATTTCTGATGATGGTAAAATAATGCTTAGAATCAATCCAAGTTTAAGCGATTTTAAATATCCAGAAGATAAGAAAAGACAAAAGGAGCCACGCACCATCGCTCCAGATACGATACAAAAAAAGCTATCAAGCGTTGTTCAGGTTGAAAATAATCAAACTCTTATTTTAGGCGGACTTATTTCAAGAAATAATGGTGAAAATAAGCATTCTGTTAATTTTTTGTCTAATATTCCCTTAATAGGAGCTTTATTTAAATCCGATGAAGAGATATCGGATGTGACAGAAATTGTTTTTATCATAACACCTACTATAGTTGATAATGCTAATTTTCCAAGTCTTAGGGATTTAGGATTTAAATATTATGAATAAAATTGTGAATTTAAGAGAAGAAATTTTTTCAAAGATAAATGAGAGTTTAAAACATAAAACTTTGATCTTAATTTGCGGCTTGAGTGGGAGTGGAAAAAGTGTTTTGCTGCAAAGATTAGCAAAATATCACGATATTGATTACATCGATGAAATTTTTTTAAATGAGAAAGAATTTAAAGACATTGTTAAAAAAAGAAAAAAGAATGTTTTAATATTCGATGAAGTGGGTATGTATGAGGAAAAAATATTAGAACTTATTCGAATTTATAGTGATCAAATGAGTTTTATATTGAGTTCTCATAAAAAAATAGATCTTTTTGAAAAAGATTATTTTAAAAGTCGTTTTGAGGCAGTTTTTTGGCTTGAAAAGCTTAATATCAAAGAGCTTCATCAATATATTCAATTAAAATTTAATATCGATTTTTCTCATAAAGCAATGAAAATAATAATGAAATTTTACAAAGGAAATTTAAGATATGTTGATAAAATGCTTAAAAGTTTTTGCGAACTCAATCTTTATTTTAAAAACACAAAAAGTCAAGATTATGTACTAAAACTTTGTGCTTTAGAGAATGGATTTTTAAAATGAATTTACAAGAAAGAGTGCGTGATCTTGAAAGTGCCTATAAAAAATATTTGCTGAAAAAATTTTTTAAAAATTTATTTTATCTCTTTTTGATTGGCTTGCTAATGGGTATTATTTTTTTCATTATGCAAAATCATTATAAACAAAAATCAATATCTTTGAAAGCTTTAAATTATAAAAAAGAGCTAGAGCAAAACATTATAAAAGCTAAGATCTTGCAGGAAAAAAATAAAATAATAAGAGAAAAACTCATACAAGAAAATAATCACACCATCTCTAAGATACAAATTGATTCTAAAGTATTTAACATCACTAAATTAAAAAATAATTTTTATAAAAATCCTAGCTATGAAAAGGCTTTAATTTTATCTCGTGAGTATTATAAGATAAAAGATTATAACAAATCTATTTTTTGGGCGTTAAAAGCTAATGACATAGATAAAAAAGCTGAGGATTCTTGGTTGATATTTGCTAAGGCTAAAATAGCCTTAGGCTATAAAGATGAAGCTAAAAAAGCCTTAGATGCCTATTTGGATTCTTATGGATTTATTGAATTGGATAAAGAGTTAAAGAATGATTGATCAAAATTTATTCGAGGATTATTTAAATCAAAAAATAAATCTTGATCAAATTTATCAAAATTTTAACATACAAAGTGAAGATTTTTTAAAGAAATTAGCCTCTTTTTTAAATATGAAATTTATTGAGTTAAATGAATTTGATGAAAAATTTTGTGAAGATTTTCCTTTTAATATACTTTTAAAATTTCAAGTTTTGCCGATAAAAGATGAGAATATTTTATATATAGTCAGTGCAAAACCTTGTTCTTTGGAGCTTTTAGAACAAATAAAAATTTTTACAAATATTGAAAAAATAGAAATTGCATTTGCTGATGAGTTTAAAATTTTAAAATTTCTAAACATTCTTCGTATTAAAGATGAGTTGAAAAAATTAAGCATCAAACTTAAACTTGAATGGCAAGAGGGTGCAAAAGAAAACCAAACTTGCATCAGTCAAATTTTTTATTTTATCCTTGAAGAAGCACTTAAAATAAATACGAGTGATATTCATATCGAATCTAGGATCAATGATGCTTTGATAAGATTTAGGGTGGATGGCATTTTAAAGAAATTTGTTGATCTTGAAAAAGATATTTATGAAGCTTTGATTTTTCATATTAAATTTTTAGCCCATTTGAATGTAGCAGAATCAAGAAAAGCTCAAGATGGTAGTTTTGAGCTTAAATTTAAAGAAGAAAAATACGATTTTAGAATTTCATCTTTACCTTTATCAAACGGTGAAAGTGTGGTTATAAGGATTTTAAAGCACAATAAAGAAATTTTAGAGCTTGAAAAGTTAAATTTAGGAAAGAAAAATATCGAGATTTTAAAAAAAGCCCTAAGATCTCCTCATGGGATGATTTTACTTACAGGCCCAACAGGAAGTGGCAAAAGTACTACTTTATACGCTTGTTTAAATGCATTAAAGAGTATAGAAAAGAAAATTATCACAGCAGAAGATCCTATAGAATATAAAATGCCTTTAATTCAGCAAATTTTACTCAATCCTAAAGCAGGATTTGAATTTAATAATGCTTTAAGGGCTATTTTAAGGCAAGATCCCGATATTATTATGATAGGCGAGATTAGAGATGAAGAAAGCCTTGATATAGCTTTAAAAGCTTCTTTAACCGGACATTTGCTTTTAAGCACTTTGCATACAAACGATGCGCTTTCTACGATAGATAGACTTTTAGATATGAAAGCAAAACCTTATTTAATCGCTTCTGCGCTTAGTTTAATTATCGCACAACGTTTAGTCAGAAAGCTTTGTCCAAGATGCAAACAAAAAAGCACTAAATACAAGCAATTTCAAGGAAATTTTTTTGAGGCTAGGGGTTGTGAGTATTGTCATCAAAGTGGATTTATAGGTAGAGAATTGGTTGGTGAGTGTTTAAAGGTGGATGATGAGATTTCTCAAGCTATTAGAGAAAATAAAAGCAAGAGTGAAATTTTGATACTTGCGAAAAACAAAGGCTTTCAAAGCATGTTTGAGCAGGGTTTGCAAAAAGCAAGAGAAGGTATTACGAGTATAGATGAGCTTTTAAGGGTTTTAAATGAAACTTTATGAGCTTGAAATCATTAAGGCGCAAAAAAAGTATAAAAAACTTATTAGGGCTGAAAATTTAAACACTGCACAAGCTAAAGCTTTGGATAAAAATTGGAAAATTATCAGCATTAAAGAAAAACAAAATAGCCATTTAAAAAAAATAAATAGTGAATATTTCATACTCTTTTTTAAAGAATTAGCCTTGCTTTGCGAAGCTGGATTAAGCATACAAGAAGCCTTTAAAGAGCTTGTAAAAATTCATTCTTTTAAAGGTATAAGTAAAGTTCTTGATAATTTGCTTTTAGGGCAAAATTTAAATCTTGCTTTTGAAAACGCTAATTTTGGGTTAAATTATGCAGAATTAGCCCTAATAAAAGTAGCACAAAACACTGGAAAATTGAGTGAAAATTTTTTGCAAATTGCTACGCTTAGAGAAAAAAGCTTAGAAAATAAAAAGAGATTTAAAAAAGCCATGAGATATCCTTTGTTTGTTTTTGTTAGTGTTTGTGTGGCTTTTATTTTTTTGATGCTTTATGTGATACCTAATTTTAAAGATTTATTTGAAAATTTAAATATTAACTTGCCTTTCATAACCACCATCATGCTTCAAATTTATGATTTTTTGCAAAATTATATCGCGATACTTGCTTTTTTATCAGTGTTTGTTTTTATCTTTGTTTATTTTATGTATAAAAAATCTTATTTTTTTGCTTATATTTGCGATTTTATCTTTTTAAAAATACCTTTATTTTCAAATTTCATTATTTATAGTCAAAATTATTATTTTTTTATGGTTTTTTCTTTACTTTTAAAAAATGGAATTTCACTTTCTAAGGCTTTTAATTTAGCGATTTTGGGGCTTGAAAATAAGCTAATTATTTTAAAATATAAAAAACTTTTATCTTTTATGGATTCTGGACTTGAAATTACTCATGCTTTTAAGAAAATAGGTACATTTGATCCCTTGGTGCTTTCTATGTTAAGTATTGCGATGAAAAGTTCTAAACTTGAATTTTTAACTGAGGAAATTTCAAAATATTATGAAAACAAAATGCAAAATCTTATGGATAGATTTTTAGTTTTACTTGAACCTTTAATGACTTTATTTGTGGCAATACTTGTTTTGTTATTAGCCCTTGGTATTTTTCTGCCTATATGGGAGCTTAGCTCTGGAGTAAGTTATTAAATTAATTGTTTTTATAACTAAGCTATAAATTTTCTAGCGTAGAACTAATTTATTTATCAATTCAACGTTGGTTATTTGGTTAAAAATTTATAAAGTTTAAATTTGTAATTTTGTTTTTTTTGATAAAATAAGTTTTTTAAAATTATAACAAAAAACTTCAGAGGATTTCTATGAAAAATGTAGTTTTGCTTGGCGGAAGCAATTCTGTAATGATAAATGGTCTGCAAAGAGGTTTAAGAGAAGGTATTAATGAAATTAACAATCACAAAAAAGATTTAAAATTTTATAATTTCGCTATTGGAGGCTGTACCGCTATTCAAAATCTTTACGAAATAATTAGACATAAAGAAATTGTCAATAGTGCAAATTTAATAATTACAGAATCCAATGTTAATGAAATCCACAATCATGGTTTAACTCCAGAAAAATTAAGTCTGAAATTAATTTATAGACAATTAAGTTGGTTTTACAAAGAGCTTTTTGCTCTAAACAAAAGAGTTTTAATTATTATCCTTCCGGAATACTGTGTAAAAAATCGAAATATTCATATTTTAATTAACAATCTACATAAAAAATTTGCAAATAAGTATGGTTTTAACGTTATAGATATTCAAAATTATTATAATATTAAAAATTTAGAAGAATTTGGAAAAAGATATGATGGTGGTGGGCATTCATTTGGATTCATTATGAGAAATCTCGGAATAAATATTATAAAAAATATTGATTATTTTCAACTATCAAAATTTATAGACTGTAAAAACGATAATCCTAAATTTAAAATTTGCACTCCGATAGATATGAAATTAATTGAAGGTAATTTAAAGTTAATTCATATTAACAACTCCGTATATGATGAAAAAATTTATAGAATAAATAATATCACAAAACTAAAATTTCCCGATTTATTAAATCAATATACTTTATTGGCTTTTCATAGCTGGAATAATAAAGAAGACTGGAAGGAAAATTTTAACATTCCGCAAAATTGGAATCAATGCATAAAAACATATTCAAGCATTATAATACAAAGTAAAACACAAATTCTTACAAAAGAAATGGCTTTTTTAAATCAATTTATTAATATAAATAGCATAGATTTTAAAATCGATAATGAAACGATAATTATAAATAATAACAATCTTCCATATAGCGAATATTATACTAATGTTGCAATTTGGGATAATAAAGCGATAAAAATAGACAATAGTGATATTATTGCCTTCTTTCTTGCATCCCCAGAGGGAAACTATCATAATGAAGATATTGATTTTGAAAATTTGAGCAAAGAAAACATAGAAATCGATAAAGAATATAATTTCAATCACCTTATACCTCCAGTAGAGTGGTATAAAGAAATTATAGATGAGTATTGTAGTATAATGGATTCAAGAAAACTAGCCCTTCTGCAAAATCAAATCAATACTTTAAACACTCAATTATCAAATACTCAAACTAATTCAGCTAAACAAAGAATTCAAAACCAACTTTCTTATAAACTAGGACAAACTATGATTATTAATTCCAAAAGTATTTTTGGAATTATATTGATGCCAATTTATTTATTATCTACACTTTTAACTTATAAACAAGAACAAAAAATTTATAAACAAAAAATAAAAAAAGATTCTTCTTTAAAATTACCTCCTTTAGAATCTTATCCTGATTATGAGGAAGCTTTAAAATTTAAAAAGCATTTATCTTATAAATTAGGAGAAGCTTTAATAAGAGCTAATAATAATTGGTACGGGGGGGGGGTATATCAAATTGTGGTTTGAGATAAGAAAACTTAAAAAAGAATTTAAAAAGAAAAAAGCATAATTTTTCATCTAAGATTGAATTTGATTATTTTTGAAAGGTATTTTTGTATTTTTTAAATAAATTTGAAATTTAAGAAAAATAATCCCAAGCAACTTTGATGATAGTTATACCCACTACGATTAAAAATAGACTTAGCTTATTTTTTGATAAAATTTGTTAAAATTATGTAAAAATTAACTTTGAGAAAGAAATTTTTATGGATAATTATGAATTTAGCGAACTACTAAAAACTCTTAAAAATAAAGTAGGCAATATAGCCTCTATCATTAAACCACAAAGCATTCAAGAAAGGCTTAAGGAAATTGAAGAGCTAGAAAATTCTCCTTCTTTTTGGAACGATGTTAAACAAGCTGGAGTTATCGGAAAAGAAAAAACTAAAATTGCAAATTTATTAAAAAAATACGAAAAAGCTTTATCGGCTGTTGATGATGCAAGCGAACTTTTTGATTTAGCTAATGCAGAAAACGATATGCAAACCTTAGAAGCTTTATTTAATGATGCGCCAAAACTTGAAGATACGATAACAAGCCTTGAAATTTCCATGCTTTTAAGTGGAGAAAATGATAACAAAAACGCAATTGTTTCCATTCATCCAGGAGCAGGCGGAACAGAAAGTAATGACTGGGCAAGTATGCTTTATAGAATGTATTTAAGATTTTGCGAAAGAGAAGGATTTAAGGTTGAAACTCTTGACTTTCAAGAAGGCGATGAAGCAGGACTTAAAGATGTAAGCTTTTTAGTTAAGGGTGATAATGCTTATGGTTATTTAAAGGCTGAAAATGGAATTCATCGCTTAGTAAGAACTTCTCCTTTTGATAGTGCCGGACGTCGTCATACAAGCTTTTCAAGTGTTATGGTAAGTCCTGAACTTGATGATGATATAGAGATTGAAATCGAAGAAAAAGATATCAGGATTGATTATTATCGTGCTAGTGGTGCAGGTGGACAGCACGTCAATAAAACAGAATCAGCCGTTAGAATCACACATTTTCCAACAGGCATAGTCGTACAATGCCAAAATGATAGAAGTCAACATAAAAACAAAGCAACCGCTTTTAAAATGCTAAAATCTCGCCTTTATGAACTTGAACTCATGAAGCAACAAGATAGTGCAAATTCGGGCGAAAAAAGCGAGATAGGCTGGGGGCATCAAATCCGCTCTTATGTGCTTTTTCCTTATCAGCAAGTCAAAGACAATCGCAGCGGAGAAGCCTTTTCTCAAGTAGATAATATCTTAGATGGAGATATTAAAAAAATGATTGAAGGCGTTTTGATCGCTTTAAAAGCGGAGTGATTTTATTCAAATAAATTTTTATGCAAAATCTCCTCTAAAATCACTGTAGCATAAGAGCCTTTTTGTAAGAAAAATTCTATACAAAAATGTGCTTTTTGCTCATCGTATCGCCACTTAACATCCTCCAAGTATCCCCACATAAAGCGTCTTGAACCTTGCATTTTGGTTTTAAATTCCCAAGCATCTTTAAAAATTTCATTCTCTAAATTTAAAGCTAAACCTTCTTTAGCTTCATACGCTTTTGCACCTATTAAAAGCCCCATAGAACTAATATCTCTTGCCTTAAAACGCTTAATCTCACTTTCTAAATCTTCGCATAAAAAACATTTACCAAAAGGATAGTGTCCCAAAACCTCACCTTTTAAGAGCTTGAAAAAATGTTCTTGTTTTTTTAAACTTTTAACTTCTTCTTTAGAGATATGATAAATTTGCATAAGCTCTTTTTCGCTAAATTCTTTTGAAAAATGCGATAACTCGACTCTTTTACTTAAGTAACGATTAAAAAGTTCGCTTTGAAAAGCTGAAATTAAAAATTCTTTTATTTTGACATTTTTCATTTTCTTACCGCGTAAAATTTCAAGCCCTTCTTTATAATTATCCCCAAATTTACCAAAACGCTGATATCCAAAATAATTAGCAAAACCTTGTTTGTCTAAGTTGATAATAGCCTGCTCAAGTTTTAAAGCATCACTTGGTAAAACTTTTTTCAAACGGATAAAAAAAGAATTGCCTTTTAAATGCCCTATTCTTAATTTATTTTCATGTGTAAAAGTTTCTAAAATTTTTAATTTTGGATGAGAAAAATTGTTTAAAGTATGTTCAAATTTTTTAGGCATAGAAATATACTGAAAGGTTGATCCTTGCTTATCTTTAAGTCCAGCATAACCAAAATCACGTATTTTTACCCCGCTAACTTCACTTAAAATTCTTAAAGCTTCGTTGGTGCTTAAATCTTTTTTGTTAATGTGCAAAATGAGATGCTCACCTTTACCGCTAAATTCATACAAGGCTTTTTCGCGCACCACAAAATCATCACTATTTTTACTAAAATACGCATTAATAGGAGCGTGTTTTAAACTATATAAAGGCTTAAAAATGGTGTTCTCTTCCATTAAATTCATACTTTCCTTTCGCTGCTTTTCCAAAAATATTTAATTTTACGCGATGTTTTTTTGCAATTTGTTCTATCTTAAAACGTTGCGTTTCATCAAAAGCAAATAAAATTTCATATTCTTCTCCACTATAAAGAGTATAATCATCTAAATTTTTTAGCCATTCAATGCCACATTTATTTTTTGCTAAAAGTCTTGATAAATCTTTACTCAATCCATCTGAAATATCCATTGCACAAGAAATAAAAGGGGCAATTTCATAAAAAAAATCTTGTCTTAATTTTGGTTTTATAAAGCGATGGTTTAAATTTAATTTACCACCATTTTGCAAAATTTCAAGTCCTTTTAAACTCTCTCCTAAATTCCCCGTATAAGCTAGCAAATGTCCTTTTTTTAAGCCTTTTCTAAACACAGCTTTTTCTCTAACTTTAGAGATAATAGTAACGCTAATATCAATTTTATGATTATAAATCGTATCGCCACCTATGATTTTTATACCAAATTTTTTTGCTGTTTTTAAAAAACCTTTTTGTAAAGTTTTGATTTCTTCATTGCTTAAATTAGGTAAAGCAAGCCCTAAAAGTGCGTATTTTGGCTCAGCATTCATCACAATAGCATCAGAAATATTTACCAGCATTGCCTTAGTGGCAATTTGCTCTAAAGTAAACCATTCCCTTTTAAAATGCACATTTTCAAAAAATAAATCTTTACTATAACACCATTGATCAACGATAGCGCCATCATCACCATTTTTTTCATTTAAAAAAACATGAATTATAAAATCTTCTTTATTCATAAAAAAATTTTATGAAATTTCTTTTTAAATTCTATTAAATTTTAATTTTTTTTTATATAATATTTATTCTAAAGATATCAAGGAAAAAATTATGAGAAATTTAGAACTTAGACTTTTTAGATTTGATAAAAATAAAGATTACGAGAGTTATTATAAGCCTTATCTTTACCGCAATTATGAAAATTTTGCCACTCTTTATGATTTGCTTTTGCAAGTGCAAGATGATGATATTTATTTCGAATTTGAAAAAAATGAGAATTCTCATATAGTTGTTAATAAACAAATTTTACCTCTCAATACCCCTTTGGAAGAGTTGATTAAAAAACATGATTTTAATCTTGTTATTGAACCGCTAAGCACAAAAAGAGCGATAAAAGATTTGATCATTAATAAGGATGATTTTTTAAGCAAATACAAATATCTTGCTCCATTTGGAAACGAAGAAGATAAAAAATTTTATGAAAAATACGACTATCTATACTATGCTAATGAAATTTTAGAATTTCTTCCTGAGTATATGGGGGATGCTTTATTTTACCTTGCGTTTGAAATGATCAAAAAATATCCAGATAAAAAAGTGGAGATTTTAAAAGCTATTTCTGATCCTGAAAAAGGAATCTTTTATCATATTAATGGCACCAATAAAAAAGTAGAGAATGTGATTGAAAATTTAAAAAAAGAAATTTTAAATTTGGGACTTTTTGATGAAGATTTATTGTATTTTGATTTACCTAAAAATAGTGCTTTTGAAAATGAAATAAAAGAAATTGGGCAAGTCAAGCATGATTTTAGCAATTTCAATATAGCTTTCTATGGCTTTAAGCCTTGTAATAATTTAAGATCAAAAATCAAAGCAAAATCTATTTCATACGAAAATTCTGACAAAAATAATGGCTTTGATCTTTTAAAACTCAATAGCGAACTCGGTTATAAAATGGCGGCAAAAATTCTTTTAGATGCTTATGATAGTGGAAGCGATTTTTTAGTTGTAAAAAATCCTAAAGATTTTTATATGTTTGATACTTGTGCTAAAAAACTTATGAGTATAAGCAATAGAGATTTTAAAGATTTTTACATTTTAAGTCATTTAGAATTTTTATCTTTAATTCAAGGTATTAAAAGTCCATCTTTGCAAAATCATGAATTAAAAGTAACCTTGATATGAAAATTTCTTTAGAATGTAAAGATATCATTATAGAAAGAGCTTTGGCTCTTTTTTTAAAAGAACACTTAGTGATGAAAAAAGATTGTGATTTCATCATTAGTGATGAAAAAATTCCCTCAAGCAAACCTTTATTTCTTATAGCTGATAATTCTCCTTTTTTGAGTGTGCCTTTTAGCAAGGAAGCTTTATTTAAATCTTTAAATGATTTTGATAATGCTTTAAAGACAACTGCTCAAAAACTCGCGGATGAAAAAAGAAAAATTTTAGAAGCAAAAATTGATTCCATAGCGGAAGAATTTAGAAAAGATTACCAAATAAAAATAGATCTTGCTATTAGCGAACTTAAAGATAAACTTGTTAAAGCTTTGATACATGAGTGAAGATTTTATTCGCGTAAAAGATTTTTTAAAAGAATATCAAAAAATCTCAGATTCAAAAAATAAAAAAAATCAAACAATAAAAATTTATACCTTTATAGAAAGTGGGCAATACAAAGGAAAAAAACTTCTTCTACCTTCGCTTGAAAAAACAAGAAGCACTAAAAGCATAGTCAAAGCTTGTGTTTTTAATGTCATAAGACAAAATTTAAGAAATAAAATTTTTATAGAAGCTTTTGGCGGAAGTGCTTTGATGGCGGCTGAAGCTTTGAGCAATTTTGCTTTAAAATCCTATGCGATTGAGCTTGATAAAAACGCTTATAAAATCGCAGTTCAAAATTCTAAAATCGATCAAAATTTAAATGTGATACAAGGAAATACTTTTGAAATTTTACCTCAACTGATCGAAAAATTAACTCAAGAAAATATTCCTATTTTTCTTTATCTTGATCCACCTTTTGACATCAGAAAAGGTTTTGAAAAAATTTATGAAGACATTGAAAATCTTTTAAAAAATCTTAACCGAAAAAATATAGAAAAAGTCATTTTTGAGCATCATTCTAAAATAGAACTCCCACAAAACATAGAAGAATTTCAAAAAAACAAATCCAAAAAATTTGGCCTAACTACTCTTGGTTTTTACGAAAATACCCTTTAAAATTAAACTCTTAAAATTGGAACACTTTTTGCTTTATTTTATGTAATAACATAGATTAAAGGAATAATCCATGAGAGTTTTAATGCTTTTTTTACTCTTTATGACAAGTATTTTTGCAATACAAATCAAGGATGTAGCAAACACTGTAGGTGTTAGAGATAATCAACTTATAGGTTATGGACTTGTGGTTGGTCTTAATGGTAGCGGAGATGGAACAAGTTCTAAATTTACTCTACAATCAGTATCCAATCTTTTACAAGGTATGAATATCAAAGTAGATCCAGCAGATATCAAATCAAAAAATACAGCCGCTGTAATGGTAACAGCAAAACTTCCAGCTTTTGCTAAAAGTGGAGATAAACTTGATATTACAGTATCTTCTTTAGGGGATGCAAAATCTTTACAAGGTGGAACGCTTTTGCTCACCGCACTTCGTGGGATTGATGGCGAAATTTATGCAATCGCACAAGGATCGATTTCAACCGGAGGACTCACAGCTAGACCAGGTGGCGCAGGTAGTCATTCTACAGCAGCAACTGTGATGGGTGGAGCCAATGTAGAAAGAGAAATTCCGCAAAATTTTAGCCAAAATAATGATTTAACTTTAAGTTTAAAAGTGGCTGATTTTCAAACTGCTAGCAATATAGAAAGAGTGTTAAATAATGTTTTTGGAGAAGATGTTGCTAAAGCGATTGACTCACGTACTATAAAACTTAAAAAGCCAGAAGATCTTTCAAATGTGGATTTTATGGCAAGAGTTTTAAATCAAGATATAGCTTATACTCCAGAAAGCAAAGTGATTATCGATGAAAGAACAGGAACTGTGATCGCAGGTGTTGATGTAGAGGTTGAACCTGTATTGATCACTCATAAAGATATCACAATCAAAATTGATCCTAACAATAACACCACACCAAATCAAAATGAAATTGATATGAAAGATGGTGGTTTTATAGATCCTAGTTCAAATACCTTAAGGATCAATAACAAAAAAAGCACAGTTGCCAATATTGCAAGAATGCTTAATAAACTTGGAGCAACTCCAAATGATATTATAGCTATCATGGAAAATTTAAAACGCGCAGGTGCAATTACAGCTGATTTGGAGATTATATAATGAAAGTGGATAATTTTTTAAATACATTCAATATGGATAATGTTTTATTAAATAAAGCATCAAGAAGTCTAGAGAATCGTATCAAAATAAATGATAATGATATAGTCACTAAAACCAAAGAAGACGAGGCTTTAAAAGAACAAACTGACGCTTTTGAAGCGTTTTTTTTAAAACAAGTTTTAGACGTGTCCTTAAAATCTCAAAATTCACTTTTTGGAAAAGATGCGAGTGATGAAATTTATTCATCTATGTATAATGACACCATCAGTAAAGCTTTAAGCGGTGGTATGGGTTTTTCAAAATTATTATACGATTTTTTAAAAGAAAGGGGTTAAGTTTTTTAATTTTTAGCCGATATAGTCTGTAGAGGATTATTAATAAAAAATTTCAAGGAGGCAGAAATGATAAATCCTATACAGCAAGGCTACGTGGCGAGTTCCACATTAAACACAGTTCAGACAAATAAAGAAACTAAAACAAACGATACTCAAAAAACAGAGAATGATAAAGCTGCAAAAATTGCAGAACAAATTAAAAATGGCACTTATAAAATCGATACAAGAGCCACAGCTGCTGCTATAGCTGATTCTTTAATTTAAAAAATTTTCTCTCTTTTTTTTGAGTAAAAAAAGGAGAGAAAATGCTTAAAAAACATCTTGATGAGGTTAATGCTATCTTAGAAAAATTAATAGCATTAACTCAGGAAGACATTGAAAATATAAAAGTTGCAAAACACGATACCGTTGCACCTAGTGTTGAAGAAAAAAATAAACTGATTTCTGAATTTACAACAGCTAAAAAACAACTCGATGCTGCCTTAGTAGCTTTAAATAATAGTTCCACTAAAGGACTTAGCGAACTACTTGATGAAGAGGACAAAGAAAAATTAGATTTATTGAAAAAAAATCTTCAAACTCTTCATTCTGCTAACAAAGAATACGCCAAATTTGTACTTATCATCAAAGATTTCTTTGATGGTTTGGTCAATAAAATGTTTAATCTCAATGATGGAACGAATAATGCTTATGGTGATAAAAAGACTACGCCAGAGTCAATTTTTAAGATTAATGTGTAAGGAATAAGGATATGGGTATTTTTGGAACTTTATATACTGGAGTTACAGGCTTAAAAGCCAGTGAAGTTCAAATTGCAACTACCAGTAACAATATCTCTAACGCAAATGCAACTTTTTATACTCGACAAAGAGTTGTGCAAACAACCAATGGTTATGTTTCATCTAATGGGGTTCAAGTAGGTACAGGTACAGCCATAGAAAGTATTGTTCGTTTACATGATGAATATTCTTATTTTAAATTAAAAGGGGCTTCAACTCAACTAGAATATACTAAATATATGGCTTCAACCTTGCAAGAAATATCGGAACGCTTTCCAGATTTGCAAAATACAGGGATTTTGCAAGATTTAGAAAATTACAATAAAGCTTGGAATGATTTTGCATCCAATCCTAATGAAAATGCTACAAAAGTAGCGCTTGTAAAGGCTTCGCAAACATTAACAGAGAGCATTAATAATACTTTTTCAAATTTAGATAAAATTCAAAAGAAAATCAATAATGATATCAAATCAACCGTAGAAGAAATTAATAGAATTGGCGAAGAAATCGCAACGATCAATAAACAAATTTATGGTCAAGAAGCACTCCCAACCGAACATGCAAATGAATTAAGAGATAGAAGAGATGAGCTTGAACTCACCCTTTCAAAACTTGTAAGTGCTGTAGCTAGCAAAAATGAAATCAATCAAGACAATCGCTTAGATACAACTATAACCGACCCAGGGCACCAATATAATCTTAGTATTGAAGGATTTAGTATAGTTGATGGGATCAATTTCCATCCACTAAAACTTGATTACGATGATAAAAATAAATCTTATAGTATTTATTATGAAACCGCAGATGAAAAAGTAAGAGATCTAACCGGTAAAATTGCTGGAGGACAATTAGGCGCTCAGCTTGATTTACGCGGTAGAAATTATGATAAAAGTAAAGGAAAATATAGTGATGGAATCATACAAGGCTATATGGATTCTTTAGATACTTTTTCTAAAACAATGATCAATGAAACTAACAATCTTTACGCTAGTTCCGCAAAAAGCCCTGTAACTTCCGATTATCTTCCTGGGCTTCAAGGCAATATCCCTTTAATGAATTATGATAGAACTATACAACCAGGAAGTTTTGATATCGTTCTTTATGATGAAAAAGGGGATAAAAAAGTTACCAAAACTATTAATATCGATGTTAATACCACCATGGATGATATCGTACGCCAAATCAAAGCTAATACAGATGATAACAACAACAAAGATTCAAATGATGATGTTGATGATTTGATCAACGTAAGTTTTAGTTATGATCCAACTTCTAATGATGGTTTATTTCAACTGACTGCCAAATCAGGATACAAAATAGCCATAGAAGATAAAGGAACAAATTTTGCAGGTGCTTTTAGCATAGGAGGATTTTTTAGTGGAAATAGTGCAAGTGATATTAAAGTAAAAGATTCTATTTTAAGCGATCCAAGCACAGTAAGAGCTAGTTTAAATGGGGTTGATAGCGGTAATGATATGGCAAATAAAATCATACAGCTTCAATACGATAAGGTTAATTTTTACAATGAAGATGGAACTATCGATCACTTAACCATGGAAGAATATTACCGTAAATTAACAGGAAAAATAGGATCTGATGGGGAAAATAACAATGTAGTTAATGCTAGCAATCAAACCTTTTATAATTCTGTGTATAGCGAATATCAATCTAAAAGCGGAGTTAATACCAATGAAGAACTTGCAGCCTTAATACAATGGCAATCAAGTTATGGAGCCTCTGCGAAAATTGTTACCACTATTGATCAAATGTTAGATACTTTACTAGGAATTAAATCATAATCCTAGTAAAATGTCTGATATATTAAAAGCGAAGCTAGATGCTCTAGTAAAACTAAAAAATACCGATAAAGCTTTATTTGAAAATCCAGATCCTTTGCAAGTTGCCAAAATTTATAAAGATGAATTCATTGCTTTGCTTTGTGCTTTATTTGCCTATGGTAATGCCAAAAATATAGTTAATTTTTTAAATAAACTTGATTTTTCTTTACTTGGCTCAAATGAAAAGCAAATTAGAAAAAATTTAAAAGGCTTGAAATATCGTTTTCAAAATGAAAGAGATATTATAGAAATTTTTATCACCTTCTCAAGACTTAAAAAAGAATTTTCTTTAAATGAACTTTTTACCGCGGCTTATCAAAAAAGGCAAAATACCACAGATGCTATCCTTGCTTTTATGAAAAAAATTCAAAACATCAATACTTATTCTAGCTATGGCTATGATTTTTTCTTTGGAAAAATTTGGAAAAATATGCCAAAATCACCACTTAAAAGATATCATATGTATTTTAGATGGATGGTTAGAAAAGATGAGCTTGATCTTGGAATTTTTACTAATATACACACAAAAGATCTTTTAATCCCTCTTGATACTCATCTTTTTAAAATTTCCTTGACTTTGGGACTTTTAAAGCGTAAAATATATGATTATAAAAGTGTGTTAGAACTTACTAACAAGTTAAAAGAATTTGATGCAAATGATCCTATTAAGTATGATTTTGCACTTTATCGTTTAGGACAAAGCAAGGAGATTAAGGCATGGGCTTTGAACATTTAGATACGATTTATTATATTATATTATTTTTTGCGGCACTTTTTGCAGGTTTTATAGACTCAATAGTTGGCGGAGGCGGACTTATAACTTTACCAGCACTCATAGCTTGTGGAATTCCTGCGCATTTATCTATCGCAACCAATAAAGTCCAAAGTGTATGCGGAGCTTTTACCGCAACAATCACTTATTTTAAATCCACAACCCTACCCCATCTAGCTTGGGGGGTATTTTTTACCGCAGTAGGTGCTATCTTAGGAAGCTATAGCGTACTTTTTGTTAAGGATGAAAATTTAAAAATCATTATTTTAATCTGCTTGACTTTGACTTTTTTATACACAGCCTTACGTCCAAATTTAGGAAAATATGAAAACAATCCAAAGATTAAAAATATTAAAATTTTTTATCTTGTTTGTGGTTTGGCTTTGGGGTTTTATGATGGCTTTTTAGGCTCTGGAACTGGATCTTTTTGGATATTTGCTTGTGTAACCTTGCTTGGCTTTAATATGAAAAAAGCAAGCATGAATACAAAGATCTTAAATTTCACAAGCAATATTATCGCTTTAATTATTTTTTTATGGCAGTATGAAGTTTTATGGAAAGTAGGATTAATCATGGCTGTTGGACAAATTTTAGGAGCTTTTCTAGGGTCTAAACTTGTATTAAAGAGCAATGGAAAATTCATCAAAAGTCTATTTTTAATCGTAGTAGGTATAACCATCATCAAAGTTGCTTGGGATTATTTTTCTTGAAATTAAAATTTATTTTTGAACAATACAAAAATATCTTTCAAAAATAATTAAATTCAATACTTAGATGAAAAATTATGCTTTTTTATTTCTAAATTCTTTTCTTAGTTTTCTTATCTCAAAAAATAGTTTTAGGTATCCGTCTTTATACCAATTTCTACTAGCCTTTATCAAAGCTTCTCCTAATTTATAAGATAAATGTTCTTTAAATTTTAAAGCTTCTTTATAATCAGGATAAGATTCTAAAGGAGGTAATTTTAAAGAAGAATCTTTTTTGATTTTTTCCTCATAAATTTTTTGTTCTTGTTTGTGTTTATCTTTTATATAAGATAAAACATAAGGCATTCTTATATAACCTAGTATGCTTTTTGAATTTTCTATCATAGCTTGTCCTAGTTTATAAGAAAGTTGGTTTTGAATTCTTGCCTTAGCTGAATTAGCTTGGATAAAAGTTACTTTAGGATTAATAATATCCATTTTAATTCCTAAAGATTTAGCTAATTTTTTACTTTCTAGTTTTTTGATGATTAGGTCTTGTTCTAAATTAGCTAATTCTAAATGTTGTTTTTTAATAGGGATGGAGTTGAGTTTATTTTCAAGATTGTTTTTTTCATTGAGTAAATTTTGTTTTTCATTGTTCAAGTTAGATATTTGAGTATTTAAGGATGCTAACTTTCTAGCATCTGTTACTTTACAATACTCATCTATAATTTCTTTATACCATTCCATTGGGGGTATAAGGTGATTAAAATTATATTCTTTGTCAATTTCCATATTTTCTTTGGCTAGAGTTTCAAAGTCAATATCTTCATTATGATAATCTTTTACAAGCAAAAAAGAAATAAGTCCGACATAATTTAAATTCTTATTGATTTTTGGTTTTTCACAGGGTTGAACTTTTTTATCCATTTCTCCATTTAATTTGCAATTGCACTTAATTTTTACATTTTCATTTATTTTCAATAATGTACCAAATCGCTTTACTGCACCCCCTGGAAATAATAAAGAATTAAAATTGTATTTCCCATCGGTTATTGTTAAAGAAGAGTACAGAATTTGATTTAAATTGCATGCAAATACTGAATGTATATAGTATCCGTAATATTTTTCCGGAAAAAAGAGCTCTTGCTCATCTTTTAACTTTAAAACTATTGGAAAATCCCCACCAATACAAGTTTTTATCCATTCTTTTTTTGCTACTTCATTATTAAATTTCATTTCATCTAAGTGACAAACTTTAAAATGTGTGGTTTGTTTTAATGGTATATTTTTTTTAGGATATTTTAAAGAAGTAAAATTTTTTGCAATGTTTTTTCCTATTTTTTTAAGGATAAAAGAATACAGATGAACGCTGTCGTGAGAAAAAAAATAAAATATTTTCCTTTCAATTCTTAGATCAATTAAATTAAATCCGTAATAATTTGCTAAATAAATATGTAAATTATCTGTGATTTTATTTTGCTGTCTAATTCCAGCATGTTGAAATAATAAAATAACAATTTTCTTTTTTAGTAGATAAAGATTTTGATATGCTTTATTAATATCTTGACAAGAAATTTCAAAATCTGCTCTGAAATCATCAGTATTGCTTTCACAAATAACCAAATCGGCTTTTTCAAAAAATTTTAACTTTCTAATATCATGAATCCTGTGTAATATAAAAGTACTTGGAGATCCTGTTATGGAAAAATTTTCAACATTCCACCCAGCCATTTTAAATCCTAATGGTATACCTTGTTGATAGGAATGACTTGAACCTATGATAACAACATTCATTATAAAGCTTTATCTATTAATTTTTTAATATTATTAAAATTTTCAAAATTTTCAGGAATTAAATCTTCAAAATCTAATTCTATTTTATAGAATTTTTCTATTTCACCAACTAGATTGATTATATCTAAGCTATCAATTCTACCGCTGCTAAATAGATCAACATCAAATTTATTAATATCTTCTTTTCCAATTTCTTTAAAAAACTGCTTAATCTCTTCCATTTTCTCTCCTTAAAGTTCTTTATAGTAACC
>NZ_JACHTR010000023.1:0-25705 GCF_020135975.1 Campylobacter sp. W0014
TATTATTGCTATTTAATTAAGATATTTAGAACTAAAAAATTAAGATTAATAAAAATCCGGTTGTTTTTGATAAAATAATTTTACTTTCAATCAATTTATAGAATAAAACTCAAATAATTACAAAAATTTATTATAATTGCATTTTTAGTATTAAAATATTTAAATTTTGAAAAAGGAGATTTCTAAATGAAAAAAATATTTATTACTTTTTGTCTTGTTTTAACAAGCTTATATTTTATAGCTTGCCAAAAAAACAAAAATGATAATCAAGTAGAGTCAAACGTAACTTTAAGTTTAAAAGTAGGAACGGATCCTAATTACAAGCCTTTTAATTATAAAGAAAATTCAATTCTTACTGGCTTTGATACGGATTTAGTTAATGCTATTGGTAAAAAAGAAAATATAAAAATCACTTGGGTTCAAACTAGTTTTGATGGTTTAATTCCTGCTTTAAAAGCTGGAAAAATTGACATGATTGCCTCTGCTATGAGTGCAACTGATGAGAGAAGACAAAGTGTTGATTTTACACAACCTTATTTTAAAAGTAAAAATCTTTATATTAAATTAAAAACCAATAATGAACTTAATTCTAAAAGTGATTTGGAAGGTAAAAAAATAGGTGTGCAACTTGGGACATTACAAGAAAACGCTGCAAAAAAAATCAAAAATGCAGAAATTCAAGCCAATAAAGATTTAAATATCGCTATTTTAGCGTTAAAAAACAATAAAATTGATGCTATTATCATAGATCAAGATGCCGCAAAAGGCTTTCTTACTGAAAATCCAGAACTTGTAAGCTTTTATCAAGAAAATGATGATAGTAAAGGCTTTAGTTTTGCTTTTGATAAAGGTACACAAAAAGAAGCTTTGGCTCGATTTAACAAAGGTATTGATGAACTAAAAACTGATGGAACTTATGATAAACTTTTAAAAAAATATGATTTAGAATAAAATATCAAAAATACAAAATTGTATTTAAGGAATCATTTATGCTTTATATCTATACTAAAACAGAAAATGCCTTGGTGCAAAGAATTTGCTTTAACTTGGATGAAAATATACAAAAGCTACCTGAAAATATTTTATGGATAGATTTACTTCATCCAAGCATAGCCGAGATTACTTTTATTGCTAATAAATTTGATCTTGAATTCCCAACCAAAGAAGAAAGTCAAGAAATAGAACTCAGTGCAAAATATTGGGAAGATAATGCAACTATTACCATTAATGCGCATTTTTTAATCAGAGATTATAAGCATAATGAAAACAAAGCTAATCCTAACAATCTTAGTACAGAAATAGTCACCTTTACAACAGCTAAAAATATTTTATTTACAATAAGATATAGCGAATTTAACACTTTTGAAGAAATTCAAGCTAGAATACTGGCAAGTCCTAAAAATTTTGAAGATGGATATGATATCATTGATAAAATGTTTGAAGTACGCGTTGAAAAAGATGCAGATTTGCTCGAATGGGTGGATAAGGAAGCAAGACGCTTAAGAATAAGTGTCTTAGAAAAAAAAGATGAATATAGCTACGATGCAATGCTAAAAGATATCTCTAGTTTACAAGAATTAAATATGCGTGTTAGAGATTCTCTCTTTGATAAAAGAAGAGCAATGACTTCTTTATTAAAAAGCGATAAAATAGATAAAGATATCAAACAGAATTTAACCATAGTTCTTAAAGACTTAAATTCCTTAGTTGAATTTAGCGTTTCCCAATTAAATATTTTAGATAACATACAAACAATTTTAACAAGTCAAGTCAATATAGAACAAAATAAAATTATCAAGCTTTTTACGGTTGCAACAGTTGCTATGATGCCACCAACACTTATTGGAACAATCTATGGAATGAATTTTAAATTTATGCCCGAGCTTGATTTACATTATGCTTATCCTATTGTACTTTTTATCATGGTTGTTTCTATTATACTACCTGTAGCTTTTTTTAAAAAGAAGGGTTGGCTTTAAAAATAAGGAGAATTATATAATGGATATAATAAAAATTGGAATTTTAACCTTAAGTGATCGTGCAAGTAGCGGTATATATGAAGATAAAGCGACAAGTGAAGTTGAAAGAATACTTAATTCTTTCATAAAAAATAAAATTGATTATTTTAAAGAACTTATTCCGGATGATTATGATTTAATCATACAAAAATTACTTTATCTAAGTGATGAAAAAAAATGTGATTTGATTATAACAAGTGGCGGAACAGGACCTGCATTGCGAGATGTAACACCGGAGGCAACTGAAGCTGTATGTGATAAAATGATGCCTGGATTTGGAGAATTAATGCGTTTGGAAAGTTTAAAATATGTTTCTACTGCGATACTATCAAGACAGACTGCAGGAATTCGCAATAAAACTCTCATTGTAAATCTTCCAGGAAATCCTAAAGCTATAATGGAATGCTTAAATCCTATATTTCCGGCTATCCCTTATTGTATAGATTTAATTGGAGGCTCTTATATAGAAAATAACGATGAAGTGATTAAAATATTTCGCCCTAAAAAATGCTAACAATTCATTGATTAGCCTTAATAAGCCTGCTAAGCTGTCTAGCCAGCAAACTTGCGCTGGCTTCATCTTTACTTATTTTTTGAATTTTGCGAGTAAAATTAAAAAGTCTATCATCCAAAATAGCATCGTTAAATGAAATTTTATTTTTTAAATCTTGTTTTTGAGATATTTTTGTTTTAAACATTTTTTATCCTAAAATTATAAAAATTTAATGTATATTGTACTAATAAATTCTTTAATGATTAACTTTATTTCATGATTTTAAGTTAAAATTCAAAACAAAAATATTTTTATTTTTAAGGAAAAATATGATTTTAATTGCAATTTTATTTCTTTATACGATTATATTATCTTTTATTTCTTATCGACAAATCATTTTTTTAAAACAAGAAAAACAAAAAAAAGCACAAATTTTAGACGAAAACGACTATAAAAAAGCAGCTAATATTGCTATAGATAATGAAAAATTTAAATTATTCTCTAATTTGTATTCATTTTTTATCAATGCTGCTTGGCTTAGCTTTGGTTTTTATTTTCTTAACAATTTAATTATTGAGGAGAATTCACGTCTTGAAAATACTTTATTTTTGTTAGCATTTTTAATCATAACAAGTATTGTAAATTTACCCGTTAGTTTTTATGAGCATTTTGTAAAAGATAAGGTTCACGGATTTTCAAACATGACTTTAAAAATTTTTATCCAAGATAGTATAAAAAGCATACTCTTAACCTTAATATTTGGCTTTTTAATCATCTATGCTTTGCTTTTTTGTTATGATTTTTTTGAATCATTATGGTGGATTGCTGCTTTTGTATTTTCATTTTTTGTTATTTTACTTATAAATATAATTTACCCTACTCTAATTGCTCCTATATTTAATAAAATTCAAAAACTAGAAGATGAAAATTTGCAAAATAAAATTTCTTCTTTGATGCAAAAATGCGGTTTTAACGCAAATGGAATTTATGTGATGGATGCAAGCAAAAGAGATAAACGCTTAAATGCTTATTTTGGAGGACTTTTTAAAAATAAAAGAGTTGTGCTTTTTGATACTCTATTAAAGGCACTCAATGAAAAGGAACTTTTAGCTGTTTTGGGACATGAGCTTGGACATTTTGTTCATAAAGACATCATAAAAAATCTATTTAGTAGTGCCTTTATGATGCTTTTGCTTTTTTTTATTTTTGCACATTTACCACAAATTCTATACACGCAAACACACTTAGATAATATCAGCGCTGGAGTTTTTGCACTTTTACTCATTTTTAGCAATGTATTTAGCTTTATTATTTCACCTTTGATTAATTTTTTAAGTAGAAAAAATGAATTTGCGGCTGATTTGCATGGAGCTAAAGTTACCTGCAAAGAAGACATGAAAAATGCTTTAATGGTATTAGCAAGAGAAAATAAAGCTTTTATTAAAACGAGTAAAATTTATAGCTTTTTTTATCTTAGTCATCCAAGTATTTATGACAGAATTAAGGCTCTTTCTTGACTATAAAAGAAGCTTTAAAGCAAGCAAAATCTAAACTAAAAAACCATAAAAATGAAGCTATTTTTATACTTTGTGAGCATCTAAATAAAGATAAAACATGGCTTTTTTTAAATCAAGATTTAAATTTTGATCCAAAAATATACTTTGAACTCATTGATCGTTTTAGCAAAGGAGAGCCTTTTGAATATATTTTTGAAAAAGTAGATTTTTGGGGTTTAGATTTTCAGATAAACAAAGGTGTATTGATACCTAGATACGACACAGAAATATTGTTGACCCAAATTTTAAATTTATGCAAAACTCATCAATTTGAAAATATCTTAGAAATAGGCTTTGGTAGTGGAATTTTAAGTATTGTATTAGCCAAAGAACTTAAAATCAATCTCACTGCTTGCGATATCAATCCCAAAGCATTAGAACTTGCTAAAAAAAATGCAAAATTTCACGGAGTAGAAAAACAAATCGATTTTAAACTTTGTGATTTTTCCACATTAAAAGATAATTATGATTTTATTTTCTCAAATCCTCCCTATATAAAAAATTCTTATCCTATAGATATTTGGGTGCAAAGTGAACCCAAAGAAGCTTTATTTGGTGGAGAAAAAGGTTATGAAATTTTAGAAAAAATCATTCAATTTAGCTATTCACAAAAGGTAAAATTTTTAGCCTGTGAATTTGGCTATAATCAAAAAGAAGTTTTGGATAAAATTTTAAAACAATATTATTTTTCAAATTTATTTTTTAAAGATGAAGTTGGACATGATCGAGTTTTTGTTGCAAAATTTACTCAAAGCTAAAATTATTGTGCTAAGATAATCAAAAATCAAAATAAATTGGAGAAAATTTTGAAAGCTGTTAATTTATTTTTACTTGCAGCCATGATAGGTATAGAACTTATACTTGGCATTGTTGTTGCGCCTGTTATTTTTTATCCTCAAAATTTTATTGGAAATGGAATTTTAAGTCATTATCAAAGTGGAATTTTAATGACACAAATTTTTATAAAAATGGGATATTTGCTACTTATTGTTTCAATCATAAATATCTTATTTGAAATCTTTTCTTATTTTAGAGAAAAATTTAATTTTAAAATTAAATTTTCAAAACTAATATTAAGTTTAATTATTTTAATTTTAAGCTTAGTTTTTGTATTTTATTTCACTGAACAAATTATCTCTATGCAAAAATTAGGCGAACAAGCAACCACTAGTACTGAATTTACTGGCATACACAGTGCGAGCGAAATCACTTTGAAAATAATTTTAGCATCTCAAATATTTTTATATTTTTTAAGTTTTAAAATAGAGAAAAAATGATATAATTTAAAAATTTAATATAAATTAAGGAAGCGTGCTATGATGATTTCTGATGCAACCATGATGCAACAAAACTATTATTTAAATAATGCCCAAAAAGCTAGCGATAAAGCTTTAGAAAATATTGCCGCTGTTCGTGCAATCAGTGGAGTTGATAGTGCAAATTTGGCTATTGCTGATTCTTTAAGATCTCAATCTAGTACAATAGATCAAGGGATAGCTAATGCTTATGATGCTATTGGTGTATTGCAAATTGCTGATGCTAGCTTGACAAATATTTCTCAAAGTGCCGATAGACTAAACGAACTTTCAGTAAAAATGAATAATGCTGCCTTGAATGATTCTCAAAAGAATATGTTAAGAACAGAAGCTACAAGAATTCAAGATTCTATTAATGATTCTTTTAATAATGCAACCTATAATGGTAAAAATGTATTTCAAACTATGAATTTTGTTGTAGGAAGTGGCACTGAAACAACAAACCTAAATTCACTTTCCGCAGCAGGTCTTAGTATAGATAATCAAGATAGTATTACAAATTTCATGGATCAACTTGGCAGTCTTAGAAGTGAAATAGGCTCTGGTATTAATGCTATTACTTCAAATATTAATTCTAGTGTCCAAAATAGTATCAATACAAAAGCAGCTGAAAATAATCTTTTAAACAATGATATGGCTAAAAATGTTAATGACTTTAACGCCAATTACCTAAAAGAAAATGCAGCGGCTTTTGTAGCAGCTCAATCAAATATGCAATTGCAAAGCAAAATCGCAAGCTTATTGCAATAAATTTTAAAGCCTTTCAAAAGGCTTTAAAAAAATCATCCATGAATTTAGAACAAATTTTAGAAAAAACAAAAAATATTCATTTGGTTGCTGCAAGTAAATATACAGATTCTAATACTATTAAAAAATTTTTCAATCTTGGAATTACTGATTTTGGAGAAAACCAAGTTCAAGCTTTATTCCAAAAAAAACAAGAGCTTAATAAAGAAAAGTTAAATATTAAATGGCATTTCATAGGAAATTTACAAAGCAACAAAATCAACCTTTTAATCAAACAAAAACCTATTCTTTGGCAATCTTGCAATGGTTTAAAAATCGCTCAAGCTGTAAATCAAAGGCTTGATTATAAACTTGATACTTTACTGGAAATAAACAGTGCTAAAGAAAAAAGTAAAAGCGGAATTGATTTAAATAAAGCAATAGAAGAATACATACAAATTCAAGAAGAATGTCCGAAATTAAATCTTTGTGGTGTAATGAGTATAGGTGCTAATGAAGAAGATCAAAATCAGATTATCAAAAGCTTTGAAACTACATTTAAAATTTATGAAAAATTACAAAAATATGGTGCAAAAATTTGCTCTATGGGGATGAGTAATGATTTTGAACTCGCAATAAAATGCGGCTCAAATATGGTTAGATTGGGGAGTATTTTATTTAAAAATTAAATTCATCCCGCATATTTTTCAATAATCTTTTGACTTATATTTTCAGATATAACAAAATCAGTATGGTAAAGCAAGCAAGAACCAGCACTGATAATTTTTAAAACGAGTTTGCGATTTCCCTTTTCATTTGGATTGTGTGCATTTCTTGCTATGTTATGAATTTCATAAATTAATTCACGATTTAATTTAGAAATATCAAGTTCTATAATATTTTTTTCAAATTCTTTAGGTTCTTCGGTAAAATCTTTATTTTCTTGGACTATTTTTTTAGTTGAAAATTTCTTAATCGCCTTAAAATCTCCTTCTTTAAGTTCTTCTAGCTTTTTAATCGATCTTAAAGCAAAACTATCAACCTTACCTTCATCAGATTTATAACTTAATAAAAATCCATAAGCCTTATTTTTTGATTCTTCATCTTTTAAAATATTTTCCAATTCCTCTATATTTGACTCAAAAACAGTTGCATCAAAGGTAGAGTAAAAGTCTAAAATTTCAAGCTTACCATAACGTTTATTGTTTTTACTCATCATGGTTTTAAAGCCCTCTATTTTCCCAATACTCAATATCTCCCCATTGCCCTTAAGCGATGAAAAATCAATACTTTTTACGTAATTTATATCTCTAAACTCTTCATAAAAACGATCTAAAGGATGGCCTGAAACATAAATTCCTAAAATTTCTTTTTCAAAATCGAGCTTTTCCATGATTTCAAATTCGTCATTTTTGACAATAAAATTCGCTTGTAAACCACTAGAAAGCTCATCTTCTCCAAAAAGAGAACTCGCCGCATTTTTTCTCACTTCAGCCATCTTTCTTGAACCCTCCGAAAGATTTTCTAAATTATCAAATAAACATTTACGCGTATAGCCAAATTCATCAAAAGCACCAGCTTTAATAAGGCTTTCTAGAGCTCTTTTATTGATTTTTGCAGGTTCTATTTTACCTAGAAAATCATTGATATCCTTAAATTCCCCACTTTCTCTAGCTTCAAGTAAATTTTCAACTGCTGGAATTCCCACGCTTTTAATCGCTCCTAAACCATAAACGATTGCATCACTTCCATCTTCTTGCTCTATAGCGCTAAATTCACGTATAGCCTTATTAATAGAAGGTGGCAAAAGTTTGATATTCATCTTTTTCATCTCATCTATATAAACAGCGATTTTTGTAACATTATTTTCTTCGCTTGTCAAAAGTGCAGCCATAAATTCACTAGGATAATAAGTTTTCAAATAAGCAGTTTGAAAGGTAATAAGAGCATAGGCTGCAGAATGTGATTTATTAAAACCATAGCCTGCAAATTTTAAAATAAGTTCCCAAAGATCCTCGGCTTCTTTTCTATTATAGCCTTGTTTTTCGGCTCCATCGGCAAATTCATCTTTTAATTTTTTCATTTTTTCAGGATCTTTTTTACCCATAGCACGGCGCACAACATCTGCTCCACCCAAAGAAAATCCACCGATAATTTGAACTATTTGCATAACTTGTTCTTGATAAACTATAACCCCATAAGTTGGCTCTAAAACTTCTTTTAAAGTATCAAAAGGATATTTTATATCTTTTAAACCATGCTTTCTATCGATAAAATCATCAAGCATACCTGACTCCATTGGTCCTGGGCGATACAAAGCTAGTACCGCGATTAGATCCTCAAATCTTTCTGGCTTAAGCCTTGCATTTAAACTTTGCATACCGTCTGATTCTATTTGAAAAATCCCCAAAGTATTTCCACTTTGTATAGTTTTATAAACCTTAGGATCATTGACATCAATACTTTCCCAAACTATATCTTTGTTGTATCGCTTTTTTATAAGATTAATAGCGTTATTAATAACAGTTAAAGTTTTAAGACCTAAAAAGTCAAATTTAATCAAATCAACATCTTCTAAATGATCCTTAGAATACTGCGTTACTAAATGTCTTTCATCATTTTTACTTTGCCTAAAAAGAGGAGTTTTTTTCCACAAACTTTCATTAGAAATAACAACACCTGCTGCATGCATACCTGCATTTCGATTAAGCCCCTCTAAAGCTTTTGCATATTCCCAAACCTCATGCCCTTTAGGATGTCTATCAATAAATTCTTTGATCTTTGGCTCTTTTTCATAAGCACTATCTAAAGTGATTTTAAGCTCTTCGGGGATAAGCTTAGCAAGCTCATCAGCATCAGGGATACTCATGTCACATACTCTAGCAACATCTCTAATCACTCCACGTGCCAATAACTTACCAAAAGTTATAACTTGTGCGACTTTATCAGAGCCATATTTATCAATAACATAATCAATCACTTCCCCTCGCCTATCTTGACAAAAATCAACATCAATATCTGGCATAGAAACACGCTCTGGATTTAAAAAACGCTCAAAAAGCAAACTATAAGGTAAAGGATCCAAATCTGTGATTTTTAAACAATAAGCCACTAAACTTCCAGCAGCAGAACCTCTTCCTGGTCCAACTGGAATGCCTTTGCTTTTAGCAACAGCTATAAAATCATGAACAATAAGCATATAACCTGAAAATTTCATATTTTTAATAATATCAATCTCTCTTTGCAAACGCTCTTTATAATCTTTGTGCTTATCTTCATCTATGAATTTTAATCTTTCTTCTAAACCTTTATTACAAAGATATTCAAAAACAATATCATCATTATCAAAACTGAATTCTTTTTTTTCATCTTTTAATTGCAAATTGTATTCTTTAGCATATTCTCTAGTAAATTTAAAATTAGGAGGAGTTGGATTTCCCAAATTTAATTCTAAATTACATTTTTGTGCTACTTCTTGCGTATTTTCTATAGCCTCTGGGATATCTGAAAAAAGCTCTGCCATTTGCTGAGGGGTTTTTACATAAAATTCATGCACACTATGACGCATGCGATCAGGATCGTTTAATTTTTTTCCCATTGCTATACACATAAAAACTTCATGTGCTGCAGCTCTTTCTTTAAAGGTATAATGTGTGTCATTTGTAGCTATAATTTTTATATTTAATTCTTTAGATAATCTTATAATATCATCATCAATGCATCTTTGATCATAAATACCATGTCTCATAATCTCCAAATAAAAATCATCTTTAAAAACATCTTTATACCATAATGCTGCTTCTTTGGCGCTCTCATATCCTTTTGCACCAAAACGAGCATTTCTTTGACTTTGAACATTTAAATGCCAATTAACCTCACCTTGCAAACAAGCCGATGAACAGATAAGTCCTTCACTATGTTTTTCTAAAATTTTTTTATTGATGCGTGGATAATAATAAAGTCCATGAATATAACTTTGAGAGCTTAAATACATTAAGTTTTGATAACCTATCTCATTCTTAGCATACAAACAAAGATGAAAACGCTGCCTAGAGCTCTTATCACTTATATCATCATGATTATGCAAATACGCTTCTAAACCTATGATCGGCTTAATACCCCTTGATTTCATCGTTTGATAAAAATCAATAGCACCAAACATATTGCCATGATCTGTCATAGCTACACTTGTAACCCCTTGCTCTTTTAGAGTATCTGCTAATTCTTTTAATTTATTAGCGCCATCAAGCAAAGAGTATTCAGTATGCAAATGAAGATGGGTAAATTGACTCATTATTTATCCTTAAAAAATGCTCAAAATATATTTTTTATTATATTTTTTTATCGCTGAATTTTTAAGAATTTATTCTCTTAGACTCTACAAAATTTAAAAAATATATTATAATTATAAAAAGTCTCAAAAGGAGATAAAATGCAAGTAAAAATTATTTATTGCAATCTTTGAAACTATCGTCCGCAAGCTGCACGTGTTGCAGAAGAATTAAAAAATAAATTTCAAGATGTTCATATTAAATTTGAAATTGGCAATAAGGGCGATTTTATCGTGGAAGTTGATTCAAAAATAATCTTTTCAAAAATGGCTCTTATAAATTGCGAGAGTGAAAGATTTCCGCATGAAAGAGAAATACTCGATCTAATCGGCAAGATGTAAAAATGATAGAATCTTTAAAATCGTTTTCATTTTAAAGATTCATATTCTTTTCCGATATAAATTTTACCTTGAGATTCTATCACTGGGCGTTTGATACAGCTTGGATTATCTAGTATTATCTTTTTTAACTCATCCTTGCTTAAATGCACAAGTGTTTCTTTATTTAATCCGATCTTCCTAGCAGTCGTGCCCGCCGTATTTACAAAATCTGTAATATCTCTTTGACTGATCCAAAAATCAAAAGTTTTTTCATCAAGTTTTTTAATATCTAAAAATTCAAATTTAATTTTTTTATTTTCAAGAAATTCTTGAGATTTTTTAACACTATTGCAATTTTTTATACCATAAAAATTTAACATTTTCTATTCCTTTTTAATAAATCTGCAATCAAAAATGCAAGTTCTAAAGCTTGATCGGCATTTAATCTTGGATCGCATTGGGTTTCATAACGCTCATTTAATTTTTGCTGAGTAATATTTGAAGCACCACCTATACACTCTGTGACATTTTGCCCTGTCATTTCAAGATGTACCCCTCCTGCATAAATTCCCTCACTATAAGCGATTTCAAAAAAGGATTTCACCTCTTGAATGATTTTATCAAATTCTCTCGTCTTGTAGTTTCCTATTTTTGTAGTATTGCCATGCATAGGATCAATACTATAGATTAAGTTCAATCCTTCTCTTTTAAGTTTAACAAAAATTTTAGGCAAATTCTGAACTATTTTTTCAGCACCCATTCTAATAATAATATTTAATTTACCTTCTTCATTTTCAGGGTTTAAAGAATTAGCCAAAGCAATGATATCCTCAGCGGTAGCATTAGGACCTATTTTTACCCCTAAAGGATTTTTTATCCCGCTTAAAAAATGAACATGCGCCTCATCAATAGCTCTAGTTCTTTCTCCTAACCATAGCATATGAGCAGAACAATCATAAATTTCCCCACTTAAGCTATCCACTCTTGTTAAGGATTCTTCATAAGGCAAAAGCAAAGCCTCATGAGACGTGTAAATATTAACTTCTTTAAGAGCAGATGTATTTTGTATATTGATACCGCAAGCTTCTATAAAATTTAAAGCTTCGGATATTTTTTCACTCATGTGAGCATATTGTTTATATAATTTATTTTTTTTCAAAAAGCCTAAATTCCAACGATGAACTTCACGTAAATCAGCCAATCCTCCTTTAGCAAACCCTCTCAATAAATTTAAAGTTGTAGCGCTTTGATAGTAAGCCTCTAGCATTCTTTTAGGGTCTGGAATTCTTGATTCTTGATCAAATTTAAAATCATTGATAATATCTCCTCGATAACTAGGAAGTTTTATTCCATTTAATTCTTCAAAATCATCACTTCTAGGTTTTGCAAATTGTCCCGCTATACGTCCAATCTTAACTATAGGACATCCGCCCGCAAAAGTTAAAACTATGGCCATTTGAAGTAAAATTTTAAACATATCACGTATATTAATAGCGCCAAAATTTTTAAAACTTTCAGCGCAATCTCCACCCTGAAGTAAAAAAGCCTCACCTCGTGAAACTTTGATTAAATCATTTTGAAGAGCTTTAACTTCTCCTGCAAATACTAAAGGGGGTAATTTTTGAAGTTTAGCTAGAACTTTATCTAAATCTTTTTGATCTGGATAAATAGGTTGTTGCTTAACAGGATATCTTCTCCAAGAGTTAATATTCCATTTCATAATAAATTTTTATTTCTCAACTTCCTCTATAAGTAGAATAGCCAAATGGTGAAAGAGTAATCGGCACATGATAATGCTTTTGATTCTTAGAAAGCTCAAAACTAACCTCTATAAAAGGATAAAATGTATCAACCTTGCGAGACGTGTAATAGTCTTTAGTGTAAAATTTAAGCTTGTAAATTCCACTTGCTCTATTTTCTAGTTTATTATAAGGTAAAAAATCGCCTATTCTTCCATCGTCTTTTGTAAATTCTTCGCCTATTTTCTTCCATTTTTGATTTTTTTCCATTTTATAAAGCTCTACCTTAACTTTAGGTGCAGGCTTTCCTGAAAAAATATCTAAGATATGAGTACTTAACTGATACTGTGTGGCGTTTAAAAATAATGGAGCGCTAATAATCAAAAATGCAACAATTTTCTTAACCAAAAACATTTTTTTCCTTAATAAATAATTTTGATACATCTTGATTATAATAAAATACTTTTAATAAATATAATTATAGTGATAAAAAATTATTTAAAAAGATATTTTTTAATAAGTAGCATTAAATATTTACAACGATGAATCGCTGTAAATATTATTTTTTAAGTTCTTTAATACGAGCTGCTTTACCGCGTCTATCTCTAAGGTAGAACAATCTTGCACGTCGAACTCGTCCTTTTCTTAATACAGTGATACTCTCCAAACTTTCACTATAAATTGGGAAAATTCTCTCAACACCTACATTATTAGCACCAATTTTACGAACAATAAAAGTTTCACTTACCCCATTACCTCTTCTAGCAATACAAACACCTTCAAAATTTTGAATTCTTGTTTTATCACCTTCTTTAATACGAATTGCAAGCTTTAAAGTATCTCCAGCACGAAATTCTGGAATATTTTTACCCTCGATTTGCTTAGCTTCAAATTGCTCTATGTATTTGTTTTTCATAAAAAATCCCTCATTTTTTGCGTTTATGCTCCAAAAATAAATCTGGACGAAAAAATTTAGTTTTACAAAACGCTAAAGTAGTTTTTAAACTTGCAATTCTAGCGTGATTACCCTTTAAAAACTCTGAAGGAGTATAAAAACTTTCACCTTTTTTTTCAAAAATAAAAGGTTTTGAAAATGAAGGAGCTTCAAGCAAATTATTCTCAAAACTTTCTTCTTCAAGACTACAAGTATTTCCCAAAACTCCGTCTACATTTCTTAAAATCGCATCACAAAGGGTTAGAGCTGGCAATTCTCCACCAGTTAAAATAAAATCTCCTATGCTAAAAACCTCATTGGCAAACATTTCTATTACTCTTTCATCAATACCTTCATATCTTCCACAAACTAATACAATATTTTTCTTTTTACTTAAACGTTTTGCATCTTTTTGATTAAATAGTTTTGCACTTGGAGTTAAAAAAATAAAATAAGGCTCACCTTCTTCATTTTGAATAAATTTTAAAGCATTATATAATGGATCAACTTGCATCAAAAGTCCTGCTCCACCACCTATTTTATAATCATCAACCTTATGATATGAATTTTGACTAAAATCCCTAGGATTAACAAATGCAAGTTTAAAAAGATTTTTTTTCCTTGCTCTTGCTAAAATAGAATCTTGAAAATAGAATTCAATCAAATTAGGAAATAAAGATACAAAAGTAAATTTCATGAATTTTCTAAAATCAAAAAAGCATCTTGGGTACAAAAAATATTTTTTTTATCTATATCGATTTTACTAACAAATTTATCAAGATAAGGTATAAAAAATATTTTAGGATAATCTTTAATAAAAAATTCTCTATCGGTTTCTATTTCAAATAAAAAAGAATTTCCAACTTCCAATATATTAACCACTTTACCCAAAATTTGCTCTTGAAATAAAATTTGACATCCTAAGATATCAAAATAAAAAAATTCATCTTTATTTAATTTACAAGTTTTACGAGTTGCTTCAATGCTTTGATATAAAATAGTATTTACAAGCTCTTGAGCTAGATTGATACTTTCATATCCCTCAAATAAAATCGAAGAATTGGTATGATTATAGGATTTTACAATTAACTTTTTACGACCTTTATCGATAAAAAAAGAGGAGTCTTTTTTAAACTGCTTTAAAAAATCACTAAAATTATGAAGTTTTAAATAACCTTTAAGACCAACAGTTTTTCCAAGTTTAGCAACTTGGATGAAATCTTCTTCACTCAAGCGCTTTTACCGTTACACGATAATTTGTTGCATCCTTGCTTTTGAAAGCAGATACAACAGTTTTAATCGCATTGATCATTTTGCCATTTTTTCCGATAAGCTTTCCAGTATCTGTCTTATCAACATAAAGTATAATTTCAAAAAAATTTTCACCAAGCTCTATTTTTTCTGTTGAAATTTTATTAGGATAATCTGCGATTAACTTGGTGTATTCTTTTAAAAATTTTTCTACCATAATTATTTGCTAGTGATTGAAGCAACTTTATCGCTTAACTTAGCACCTACGCTTTTCCAATAAGCTAAACGCTCTGCGTCAAATTTAACAACTTCAGGTTCAACCATAGGATTATAATAACCTATACTTTCAATCCAACCACCATCTCTACGTTTTCTGCTATCTGTTACCACGATACGATAAAAAGGTCTTTTTGTTCTTCCCATTCTTGTAAGTCTAATTACTGTCATTGTTACTCCTTAAAATAAAAATTTTATCTATAAATATAAATTTATACTCATAAATAAAATTTTTAAAATTGCCTTCTAGCTTGATTCATCATTTGCATCAAACTTTCCATTCCTTTTTTTCCTGAAAATTTCTTAGCTAATTTCGCTGCATTAGCAAATTGTTTTAAAAATCTGTTTACTTCCATTTGAGACAAACCAGCACCTTCTGCTATACGACGCTTTCTAGCATTGTTAAGCAAATCTGGATTTTCTCTTTCTTTAGGAGTCATTGAAGAAATCATAGCCTTAATATGCAAAATCTCTTTAGAATTATCAAGATCGATATCTTTTATAGCCGAAGACATATTAGAAAGTCCAGGAATCATACCAATAAGAGATTTCATGCTACCAAGTTTTTTCATACTCTCCATTTGATTTAAGAAATCATTAAAATTAAATTCACCTTTTTTAATTTTTTGATTAAGCTTTTTTGCTTCTTTTTCATCAATTATAGCTGCAGTTTTTTCAGCTAAAGTCGCCAAATCACCTTCACCCATAATTCTGCTAACAATTCTATCAGGTATAAAAATCTCTAAATCTGCTATTTTTTCACCGGTTCCTATAAATCTTAAAGGAGTTTCAACTTGCTTGGCTATCCCTAAAGCAACACCCCCTTTAGTATCTGCATCAAATTTAGATAAAATCACACCACTAATACCCAAAGCTTGATTAAAACTAGCTGCTGTTTTAACTCCATCTTGACCACTCATTGCATCTGCAACATAAAAAACTTCATCAGGATTTAAAACTTCTTTAATTTTCTTTAGTTCATCCATCAAAATTTCATCAATAGCCAAACGTCCTGCGGTATCAACTAGCAATACATCAACCATAGAATTTTTAGCCTTATCTAAGGCTTGTTTTGCAACTTCTATAGGATTTTTTTCATTATCTAAAGAAAAAAGATCAAGTTCGTTTGCACTACACAATTGTTTAAGTTGCTCAACAGCCGCTAAACGTTGCAAATCGCAAGCGGCAATTAAAACTTTTTTATTGCGAAGTTTTAAATAATTTGCAAGCTTAACTGTAGAAGTGGTTTTACCTCCACCTTGCAAACCAGCCATAAGAACGACTGTTGGAGGTTTTGAGGAAAACACAAAACCTTGATTTTTTCCATTAACATTTAAAATATTTTCTAAATTTGATTTTATAGCATCTAAAAATTGTTTTTGCCCTATCCCGTTTTTTTTGACATCATCTTCAACAAACATCAATAATTCTTTAACGACTTTATGATGCACATCAGCCTTGAGAAGGGATTTTTTTAAGGTTTCTAAAGCATTCTTAAGCGCTTTTTCATCATCAACAAAACGCAGTTTATTAATCGCTGATTTAAAAGATTCGCCAATTAATTCAAACACTTTACACCTTTCTTTTTAATTTAAGCCTAGAATTATACAAAATTTTTTCTTAAATGGCTTTAAAAATCTAAATTTTTTATTTCAAAGCCTAAGTTAAAAAAGCTATGATCCAAATCCGCCTTAAATTTATAATCAAATAAATTTATTTCATAGCTATGCAAATACATTCTATTATTGGTGATTTTTGAGTATTTTTCATCTCCTATGATTCCATGCTTAATAAAATTAGCGTGCACTCTAATTTGGTGAGTTCTTCCTGTATGAATAATGATTTTTGTCAAGGTTTTTTTTGCTTGGATTATAATCGGGATAAATAAACTTGATGCACTCAAACCCTCTTTAGAAATTTTACTCAAAGCCCCTCTTTTTGTTTTTATAGTTAAAATAGGCTCATTAACTTCTATCTCTTCTGCTAAAATTCCATCCAAAACCGCTATATAACTTTTATAAACTTTTTGTCGCTTAAATTCTTCAATGCAAAGCTTTTTAAAATTCTCATCCTTGCAAAGTAAAATCACTCCGCTTGTTTCTTTGTCGATGCGATTTAACAATTTTGCACCAAATTTTTTTTCCAAATCCTCGCTTATGTAAGAATAAGGCTTGTTAATAGCAATGATTTTATCATCTTCAAAAATAACACTAGGATTTGCCATTTTTACAACATTGAATTTTGTCTTATCACTCATTAAAGCTCTTGCGATAAGCACTTTCTTTCCATGTGTAAAAACACATCCTTTATCTATCAATTCTTTAGCTTCGCGGTTTGAAATATTTTCTTGCAAAGCTAAAATTTTATAAGCTTTTTCTTGCATCAATTCCTTCCTGTATTGCCTTAAAAACTTGTGTTAGATCATCACTTTTTTTAATTTTTGCTTTTAAATTATAATGATGAATTTTATAGTCTAACTCTTTTAAATCATTGCAAAAATAAACATTTTCAACTTTATCAAATAAAACTTTTTGATTATCGATAAAAGGTCCTGATATTAAAACATTTTCAAAAGAAGCCACCTCTATGGGATTATGCCCACCAATATTTTTAAAAAAAGATCCGCCTAAAACCACTATATCTGAAATAGCATAAAAGTTGATTAACTCTCCCAAAGCATCTAACAATAAAATCTTTTTGTTAAAATTTTTATTTTGAGTGTTTAAAAGGCTAAATTTTTCAAATTCTAAGCCTTTATTTTTAAGTAAATTTTCAACCTCAAAAAAACGCTCTGGATGTCTAGGGGCAATGATGAGTTTTTCCTCTTTACTCAAATTGATCCAATCAAGCAATAATTCTTCTTCACCCGCATGCGTGCTTGCAAAAATGATTAATTTTTCTTTAGATTTTAAATAATTTTTATTAGGCTTTATGGAAATATTGGCTTTAATATTGTGCAAAACTTTAACATTTTTTGCTCCTAAACTTTCAAGCCTTATTTTATCTACATCACTTTGTGCAAAAATTTCATCAATATAGTAAAAAATTTTTTCATAAAAAAAACGAAATCTTAGATAACTTCTATAAGATTTATCCGAAATGCGCGCATTAAGTAAGATAATTTTTGCTCGATAAAATTTAGCCATAAAAACAAGTATAAGCCAGTATTCAGCCTCAAAAATAACCAAAACCTTTGTAGGTTTAAGCCATAATGGTATCCAATTTTCAAAAGGAAGATAATTTACCTTTTTACAAAATTCTTTAGCACAACTAAAACCAGTTTGTGTTATAGTGGTAATTCTAGAGTCAAATTTTAAAGCGAATTCTTTTATGCTTCTTGTTTCCCCATAAGAGCAAGTATGAAAATGAACATCAGAAATTTTTTGATGAAAATTTTTAAATAAAAAAAACCGCGCTTTTAAGCTATATTTATATTTTTGCTTCAATAAAGAAAGGATAAAAATAGGGATAGCTGATATTATAAAAACTATCCACGCTAAAATATAATAACAAAGAATCAACTCTTATCTTCTTGCTCTTTATATAGTATTCTACCACAATGTGGGCAAGTTACGATTTCTTCCCCTTTTATCACAGATAAATAGGTTTTATCATAAATTTTCATAAAGCAACCATAACATGCTTGTTTTTTGACGGCTACAACTGCTGTATTTTTAGCCCATTTTCTAATTTTTTCATAAAAACTTAAAACTTTGAAGTTAATATCTTCAACGAGTTTAGTTTTTTTAGCATAAACATCCATTCTTTCTTTTTCCAAGGCTTCCATTTGAGTTTTAATATTTGCCTTTATCGTCTCTATATCCTGTTCTTCTTTAGCTTTTCTTTCTAAAAGTTCTTTTTTAAAAAGCTCTTTATTTTCCAAAATTTTATCCAAACGAATAATCTCATCATTAGCTGAATCAAGCTGTTCTTTAGCAATATCCTCTTCTATTTTTAAAGCATTAGCCTCTTTTTCTGTTTTTACAGAACCACTTTTTTTGCCTAGTTCTTTTATTTTAGCTGAAAATTCTGAAATGTGTAAGTTATTTTGGATTTTTTGATTTTTTACATCCTCAATCTCAAGCTCTAAATCACTGATTTGAGTATTGATCTGACTGATCTTATTTTCAGCATCTTTTAAATTTTTAGCTATGCTATCAATTTTTGGTTCAAAACTATCAATTTCTTGATCTATTTTGGATAAAAGCACTAATTGTTCGAGATGTTTATTCATATATATTCCTTAAAAATATTGAAATGGATTTTTTGAAGCTGATATTATAACCTTTAGTGGCAAATTTTTCAAGTCTTTTGCTAGACATTGTGAAAAATACCGCTCACTTTCAAAATGCCCAATATCAATTAAATTTAAATTATCGCTCACTGCTTGCATGGCTTGATGATATTTAAAGTCTCCGCTTAAAAAACAATCTGCTTGCACTTTAGATATAAGATCTCCACCACTTCCAGTGCAAATAGCAAGACGCTTGATTTTTTCTTTTCCGCAATAACTAATCCTTAAAATATCCATTTGCAATTTTGATTTTAAATATTCACACAATTGAAAAAAATCAAATCCTTGATCAACATAGATCAAAAATTCATCTTTAAAAGCAATTTTAAAACCTAAAATTTCCTCGACAAAATAATTATTTAAATGACTTAAATCAAAATTTGTATGCATGGATATTAATGAGATATTTTTTTCTATCATTTTTTTAACAAAAGCCTTAGGATAATCCAAATTTGCTAAATTTTTCAAACCCTTAAAAATAAGAGGGTGATGCGTTATAAATAAAGAATTATTTTCAGCTTGATTAATTAAATTTTCATCTATATCTAAGCTTAAATATACAGTTTTAATCTCATCTTGATTATTTCCAAGCAAAAGACCGCTATTATCCCAATCTTGCTGATTATTAAAAGGGCTTAATTGATCTAAGAAATTATAAATATCAATTAGTTTCATTTAACGTTTTTTTATAAACCTGAGCACAATTTTTAGAAAGCTCTCTAATCTTTAACATATAATCTTGTCTTTGCGCAACAGAAATAGCTCCTCTTGCATCAAGAAGATTAAAAGTGTGTGCTGCAAGCATGCAATAATCATAAGCTGGCAATGCTAATCCTTGCTCTAATATATTTTTACATTCTTTGTAAGCATTCTCAAATTGCTGATTTAAAAACTCAACATCACTTACTTCAAAATTATATTTACTAAACTCATATTCGCTTTGTTTATGAACATCACCATAAGTGATTTTTTTACCCTGAAATTCACTCCAAACAATATCATAAACATTTTCAACATTTTGAAGATACATAGCTATTCTTTCAAGTCCATAGGTTATTTCAGCACTGACTAAATCTACTGCTATACCTCCGACTTGCTGAAAATATGTAAATTGTGTAACTTCCATACCATCAAGCCAAACTTCCCAACCAAGCCCCCAAGCTCCCAAACTTGGACTCTCCCAATTATCTTCCACAAAACGTATATCATGATTTTTTAAATCAAAACCTAAATTTTCTAAGCTTCTAAGATAAAGTTCTTGTATATTTTCTGGACTAGGTTTGATTAAAACTTGAAATTGATAATAAGCACCTAAGCGATTGGGATTTTCTCCATACCTCCCATCCGTTGGACGACGTGAAGGTGCCACATAAGCTGCAGCCCAAGGCTGCTTTCCAAGACTCCTTAAAAAAGTAGCAGGATGAAAAGTCCCTGCTCCAGCGGGCATGTCATATGATTGCATTATAGCGCAACCTTGCTGTTGCCAAAATTCTTGTAGTTTTAATATCATTTGTGAAAAATTCATTTTTCACCTTCTTGATTGTTATTTAAATTTATATCGGTTTTATTTTCTTTATTCATTTCTAAATCAGGTTCCGTTTTTGCTCCAAAAATTTCAGTTGTTTTATTCCACATAAGTTTATACTTACGCTTTAAAAACTCAACTTCTTCTCTTGCATGTTTTAACTCATTGTTTAAAGTTTCTATCGTTTTTCTATCTTCTTCATAAAGTTCTTGCATGGAATAAAGAGCATCTTTTAAAAATTTATTTTCATTTTTTAAAGCTTCAAGTGTTTCATCTTTTGCATCTAAAACTTTTTCATGTAAATTTAAAATCGTACCTATAGTTTTTTCCACAAAACTTTCTCCAGCTAAAGTCATAGAATTAACCATAGCAGATTGCGATTTAGTAGCAGGAACAACACTAAAAGTTCCTTGATTAGCTTCTATATAAATCACACCTTCTTCTTCTTTAAAATTCAAGGCACCATTAGCCATCATACCTTTTACAACATCTTCGTTTAAATGTACAAGTTTGCAAAATTCTTCAAGCTCTAAATAAGTTTGCATCTTTTTTTCCTATAATAAAATTTCAACATTCTTTGAGTCTGCAACCAATTTGTTTTCTTTAGCTTCTCTATCTTCTTTTAAAGCTTGTGCCAGTTTATCATCGCTTAAAGCAAGAATTTGCATTGCTAAATAAGCAGCATTTTGAGCGCCTGCTTTACCAATGGCTAAAGTTCCCACAGGAATTCCACTTGGCATTTGTACAGTAGAAAAAAGAGAATCCATACTTGCCAAATTACTTCCTGACATAGGAACGCCTAAAACTGGCTTAGTTGTATAAGCAGCAACCGCCCCAGCTAAATGAGCTGCCATACCTGCGGCCGCTATAAAAACTTGAGCACCTTTTTCTTCTGCTTTTTTTATGTATTCTTTAGTACGTTGTGGGCTACGGTGTGCTGAAGTGATAATAAGTTCATACTTAATATTAAATTGTTTAAAAATATTAGCACACTCTTGCATAATTTCATAATCACTTTTACTCCCCATTAAAATAGAAACAAATTTCATAAAATTTCCTTTCTTAGAAAACTAAATGCGCTTACCTTAGCTGGCATTTTGATCTCATTTTCATTCCCGCTATGGATTTCTGTGAATTCTTTATTATTTTTTGCGATTAATTTTTTAAATTCCACAAAATACTTATCATCTTTTTGATAAATTTTACCTATTTCATTTTCACATTCCTCAAGTTTATCTCCAAAAGGAATTAAAATTTCATAAGCTGTATTTAAAACTATTTTACCTTTACATTTAAAACAACCACCATCTTCAACAATAGCATGAACTTGATGCGTACCTTCTTCTATACTTGTGTGATGATTTTGAGTATCTATTTTTTCCAAAGGACGAGAAACTAGATAACCGTCGGTAAAACCTCGATTTTTAAGGGTATAAATTTCTCTTTCATATTTTTTAGGATCAAAATTATGATTTAAGACATCCTCTATAGCCATTTTATAAGTTCTTGTAGTGAGTGCAACATAATATTCGCTTTTTGTTCTTCCTTCTATCTTAAAAGCACTAATGCAATTTTCTCGCATAATTTTTTCTATATAAGAACATAAATTTAAATCTTTGGAATTAAAAATATGTGTGCCATTTTCATCTTCTTCAAGCCTAAAAAGTGTATTATTTTCAGGGTTTTTAGCATAAAGTTCATAATTAAATCTGCAATCATTAGCACAAGAGCCCCTATTGCTCATTCTCCCACTTTGAACCGAACTGATCAAACAGCGACCAGAATAAGCAAAACACATAGAACCGTGAACAAAAGCTTCGAGCTCTACATCGCAATTTTCTTTTAAAATTTTAGAATCTTTTAGACTTAATTCTCTAGCTATAACAATACGTTTAGCACCCATACTTTTATAAACTTCAGCATCAAGATAATTTAAAATATTAGCTTGCGTAGATACATGCAAAGGAATTTCAGGAGCCAATTCTCGTACTAATTTCATAGCTCCTACAGAAGCAACAATAAAAGCATCAGGTTTCATATCGCGAAGTTTTAAAATATGACGTTTAAGACCCTCTATTTGCCCACTTAAATGAAAACCATTTAAAGTAACATAAATTTTTTTACCCTTATTATGGGTATATTTTACAGCTTCTTCAAAAGTCTCATAAGTAAATTCTTTAGCTGTTCGAGAGCGCAAAGAAAAGTTATTTACTCCAGCATAAACCGCATCAGCTCCATAAGCTAAAGCAATCTTTAGCTTTGTAAAATTTCCAGCTGGAGCTACGATTTCTGGAATGATCATTATTTTTGACCTAAACTTGCTATCAAGGCTTCTATATCATCATTACTTACAACTTCTGCTGTGCTATCTCCTTCTATATGTACCGCAGAACCAACACGTTTTTTATCATCAATCTTGCCTTCAAACAAAGAACTCATATATCGACTTAGAGCACGCATAACGTTAATAACACGCTCTATTTTTTGACGATGGATATCTTGATACTGCATGGCATCCATAGCCATCATAACTTCATCTTGACCACCTTGTAAATGATCAATAATATTATTACTTGTTTGTTTAGCTTTTTTATTAAATTCTAAAGCTTCGCTAAAGCTTTCAACATTAGGAAACTTCTCATTTAATCTTGTAAAAATTTCTATATTTTTATCTAGGTTTTTATCGATATCAGCCATTAAACTTTCAGAGTCTGCAAAAAAATTACTGATATTCTCAAGTTTTTCCATCATTTCGGTAGCTTTTTGTTCGCTATCCTTAGTAACATCATCAAGCTGATGCACCACTTTATGCTCTTGACTTGGTGGCGGTGGTGGCCATGCTAAATTAGGATTTGGCCTATAGTCAGCTACTTTTACATCTTCTATTTTTTCTTCTTGAATTTCATTATTTTGAGTTCCTGCTTCAACAAAAGCTTCAGACTCTAAAATATCTTCAGAATCTAAACTACCATTCATTAAAGCATCAAGTTCTTCTTGAGTCATTGTTTTCCTTATAATTTTTAAAATATTCCGATATAATATTTCTTCACCAATAATTTTTAAAATTATACTCTATTTAATCTGAAATAAAATATAAATTCATAAGTATTTTTAAATATTATTTAATTATTGAGTTTTTAATTATAATCTATAAAATTCAAAAAATACTAGCAAAATTTTTATTAAAATAATATGATACAATTTCAAAAATTAATGTTTAGCAAGGAGAACATATGGGGAAATTTGTTGATAATGTCAATGATTTTTTTAAATTTTGCACACAAAATGAAGTGGTTTTTGTGGATTTTCGTTTTACAGATATGATTGGAACTTGGCACCATATTACCTACAATATCCATTCAATCGATGAAGAAACTTTTAACACAGGAATTCCATTTGATGGAAGCTCTTTAAAAGGATGGCAACCGATTGAAAAATCAGATATGATTTTAAAACCGGATGTTCAAAGTGCCTTTTTAGATCCTTTTACAGCAGACCCTACCATTATTGTTTTTTGCGATGTGTATGATATTTACAAAGGACAAATGTATGAAAAATGCCCAAGAAGTATTGCAAAAAAAGCAATGCAACATCTTAAAGATAATGGTATAGCTGATACAGCTTATTTTGGGCCAGAAAATGAATTTTTTATCTTTGATAGTGTAAAGATAATAGATACAGCGCACTGTTCAAAATATGAAGTCGATACCGAAGAGGGAGAATGGAATGATGATAAAGAATTTATGGATAGTTACAACACAGGTCATAGGCCTCGCAAAAAAGGCGGATATTTTCCTGTTCAACCTGTAGATTCTTTAGTGGATATCAGAGCTGAAATGATGCAAACTCTTGAAAAAGTTGGACTTAAAACCTTTGTGCATCATCACGAAGTCGCACAAGCTCAAGCAGAAATTGGGGTAAAATACAATACACTTGTAGAAGCTGCTGATAATGTTCAAATTTATAAATACGTTGTCAAAATGGTTGCGCATTTAAATGGCAAAACAGCAACGTTTATGCCAAAACCGCTTTATGGAGATAATGGAAGTGGTATGCATGTGCATATGAGTTTATGGAAAAATGGAGTTAATTTGTTTTACGATAAACAAGGATATGCAAATTTAAGTCAAACTGCTATACACTATATAGGTGGAATTTTAAAAAATGCTAGGAGCCTTGCTGCTTTTACAAACCCAAGTTCAAATTCTTATAAAAGAATAGTTCCTGGTTTTGAAGCTCCTTGCATTTTAACCTATTCTTGCCAAAATAGAAGTGCGAGTTGTCGCATACCTTATGGTATAGAAAAAAATTCTGCTCGCATAGAAATCCGCTTTCCTGATAATACAGCAAATCCATATCTTGCTTTTGCAAGTTTATTGATGGCGGGACTTGATGGGATACAAAATAAAACCATTCCAGTCGGGCCAATGGATGAAAATTTATTTGATTTAACTTTGGATGAAATTCGTGAAAAAGGTATCGAGCAGCTACCACATACTCTAAGAGGAAGTCTAGAAGCCCTCATTCGCAACAATGCTTATTTAAAACCAATTATGAGCAATCTTTTTATCGATGATTATCAACATTTAAAATTTGAAACTCAAGTATGGCCAGTAGAAGCACGTCCAACTGCTTATGAATTTAAAACCTGCTATTCCTGCTAATTCATAAAAAAGGATTTTAATATTTTAATATTAAAATCCTTTAATCAAAATCTAAACCCTAGTTTGTCCTATAAGATTATTTAATCTATCCATTATAGATCCAACATAAGAATTAATACTTTCACTACTTGCTTTCCAGCCGTTAGCAATGGCTTGTTTAATCTCAGCGTCCAAAGCCCAATTGCCTTCATTGGCTTTTGGATCTATACCCTTTTCATACATATAAAGCTCTCCAGCCATATAACCTCTATCAAGTTTATAT
>NZ_JACHTR010000024.1:0-23135 GCF_020135975.1 Campylobacter sp. W0014
ATAAACGGATTGTAAAAGCAATCCGTTTATTAAAGGTGGTCAAAAAATATAAAAATTATTTTTCTATTTTTAAACCCTATAAATTGCTTAAAAAATTAAGCATTTACTTAGTTTGGAGTAAATACAATGGTAAAATGGGATAACAATTTCAGTATTAAAAATCTACAATTAGATAAACAACATGAACTTATTTTTAATATTGCCGATATCGCACATCACTTGGCAAAAAAAATAAAAGATAATCATATAGATAAGTCTGAAGAACTTAAAGAAGAACTAAAAAAAGTTTTGCTTAAATTGTTTCAATACGCTAAAGTTCATTTCAAAGAAGAAGAAAAATTTATGGAAAGCATAGATTTTCCTTTAATAGAGGAACATAAATACTCTCATCAGGTATTATTAGAACGGGCTAAAGATCTTTTGAAATATTCTAATGATATTTTTAAACTATCTGAAGAACTTTCAATATTAACAAAAGATTGGGTTTTTGATCACTTTGCCAATGAAGATTTATGGCTATCTAATTTTACAAGCAAAGCTATACATTTAAAAGAGATCAATTACACTTTGGAACACTATATTAAATTAAAATCGATTAAATTGGATCTAAGTAAAGAAAAAAATCATGATTATATTTGCAATTGCTCTTTGCGCATCCATAAAGTTCCAGAAACAATCCATCAAGAACTTGTAAGCAAAGAAAGTATATTACGATGTGAAACTTGTGAACAAATCTTAATCCATTTGGACGAATTTGATCCTAAGGAAAATTTTGGAATTTTAAATCAAAAATTTGAAAGCATTAAGGAGCAAGTAAAACTATGAATAAAATTTTAGAAACTTTAGATCCTTTTGAAAGCCTCAAATTTGAACAAGAAAATTCCCAAGAAGCGTTGGATTTTTCCATAATTGATTTTAAACTTATATGCTCTAATAAAAAACCAGCGAAGCGTAAAATTTATGAAAAAAAAGATTTTGATTTATTTTATTCTGATGAATTTTTTGTAAAAAACTATGATACTATGATACAACAATTCATAATAGAAATTCATCCTAAAAAACCTCAAAATAATTTCGCAGTGCTCCTAAAAAGCGATGCAGCTTTAACACATCTTAAAGTACATGTTAAATGTAGAGAAAATTTTTCTTACTATGCTGATCTTAAAAAAGATATTTTACAAACTATTTATAAAACAATGGCGAAACAAAAAATTTTAATCATCAGATTTGAAAAAAATTTCTTTAAAATGCTCGATGATTTTATAAAAGATCATGAAAATGGAAATGGCGCCCAAGAATTAGAATGTTCTCTTGCAAAAGGAGTTGATAAAATAGACAATCAAAGCGATAAAATTGTTTATCACCAAGAAATCAATGATGATTCTTCGTTGCAAAATTATGATGATGGAAAATTTTGCAAACCTATCAAAAAAGATGAATTATTATTTGAATATATCTTTAGAATTAATGGCAAAGAAGGTAGAAATTTAAGAGGAGCTATCATTAATTTAAATCCTGTTAAATTTCATGGCAATCCTTTTAATATTAAAGATGAAAGCATTTATATACAAGAATTAGAAGATAGAATAAGATATTTTAGCAATTATTATGGCTTTTTAAATAAAGATCGCATAGGTTACAGCATCACAAATGACATTAAAACAAGACAAGTGGGGCTAAAAACTACAGGATCTATTAAAACAGATACTCAAGAAGATATAAAACTAGAAATTTGCAACCATGACTTAAATGATGATGCAATTAAATCAGGTATTGTTAATGTTAAAGCTTCTAATATCAAAGTCAATGGAAACGTTGGAGCAACTGAAATTCACACAAAAAATCTAACTGTCAAAGGACTTACACATAAAAAAAGCTTGATCTATGCACAAAATTCTTCTATTTTTATCCATAAAGGCTATATAAAAGCAGAAAATGTGTATGTCAAAAATTTAGAAAATGGCACAGTAGAAGCTAAAAATGTTTATATAGAAAATTGTATAGGAGGCACAATTAAAGCTGAAAATATCTATATTTGCAATCTTCTCACTGATAACACTTTATATCCTGATAAAAAATTAGTGATATCAGACTGTATAAAAACTAAAAATACGATTATTTGCAATCTTAAAAACAATGATTTAGAATGTGAAAATTTAAAAAATTTAAGCATAAAAGTACAAAATATCCTTGCTACAATCACGGCAAGAACAAAAAATCTTTATAATCATTTAATCAATAATCAAGCAAGAGCTATACAAGCAAAAAAAGAACAAGATCCTTTACCTGTCCAAGCTGAGTTTATAAGGGCGTATGACTCAAAAATTAATGATTATAATTATCTAACGAGTTTGTATGCTAAATTTATTAAACTGAAATTTCAAATTGATACAAAAATAAATTCTTTAGAGCAAATGCAACAAACGACTAATATCTATATCAATACACAAGAAATCGGCAATGATAATTTATTGTTATTTGAAACTGAAACAAAAAAAGAAGAGATTAGATACACTTTATCTTCAAACGATTTTCAAAAAAATTTATATATAGGGAAAATAGAAGATAAACAAGAACTGCGATCAAGCCATTATAATGAAATTGAAATAGAAGATTTAAAATCCAATTATGAAGAATTAAAAAAGGTAAATTCTTTTTAATTTACCTTTTCATACTGATAGCTTTTTGTATCATTTGATCGCTAGTTGTAATGCTTTTAGAACTTGCATCAAAAGCTTTTTGAGTTACTATAAGATTAGATAGTTCAACGCTTAAATCAACATTGGATTGCTCTAAATATCCTCCTTTAAATTTAGCCGTATTTACCACTTGTCCATTTTTTAAGATAAAGCTTGGATCTCCACTATTAGCAGTTGCTGCAAAGATATTATCTCCCATGGCTGCTAAACCTTGCTCATTGATAAAATTATAAAGTGCAAGTTTTCCCACAACAGCATTTTTTCCATTGCTAAATTGTGCAACTACACTACCATCATCTGTGACTTGATATTGTTGAAAAAAGCCTTCTGCTAAACCATCTTGCTGAGTAATGATATTTTTTTCTTTGCCTGCTTGCACATAAATTCCACTATATCCTGATCCTGGCTTATTTGGATCATAAGGCGAACCCAAGTCTATATTAATATTTCCGCCATTAGGATTTGCAATGCTGGTGATATTATTTTGCAATAAAGCTCCATTTTTATCAAATACCATATTTCCTTCAGTTGGATTGCCAACAGCTTTACCATTAGAATCATAAATTTGCGCGGTTGCTTTGTAAGTAATATTGTCACCTTCTTGAGGCAAAATTCTTTCTAAGGTCACCCTAAGAACACTTTTGCTTCCATCAGCATTATAAATTGGTGCTTCTAAGATATCTTTATTTGCTTTTTCTTGTTCGGTTGAAACTTGAACAGAACTTAATTTTACACTATTAGGATCTAAACCCTTTAAATCTAATTCATTGCTTTTAAAGCTTAAATTCTCATCTAAAGTCGCCTCAAAGCTCGTTTTAACCCCTTGATCATCAACGAAATTTAAAAGGACTCTATCTCCTGCTTTAGCGCTAAAAACATCTTCTTTGCTTATACTGCCACTGACTACATATTTACCATCTTCTGTTTTAGCAAGAGTAAATTTTTTAGGATCAACATCAACTTTTACAACTTCTTTGCTTGTATTTGTGCTTAAATTACCACTCCATTTTACGTTTTTAGTTGGCTCTGGATTTAAATACATATTAGTTGGAACTTGTATAGGTCTTTGCGTTGTAGCCATGCCTATATCAAAAGCATTATTTGAATTGACTGTAAAACCACTATTAACTGGAACTCCAGTATTTAGATAATCTCCCATCAATCCCGCAACTCTATCGCTATAAGTGATTCCACCAAAAGCAGGATTCATTGTGCCTAAAACAAAGTTTCCATAAGAATCCACTAAATATCCATTTGCATCTCTTCTAAAAGATCCATTTCTTGTATAATAAGCGTTTCCATCAGCACCTAAAACACCAAAGAAACCTTTTCCCTGTAAAGCAACATCAAATTCACCGCCTGTAGCGACAACAGAACCTTGCTCAAATCTTACTTGAGAAGACGCTGCACCGCCACCATAACCACCTTGAGCTGGATTGGTTGATTGACTAGTAATAGTGCTATAAAATATATCTTTAAATTGTGCGTCAGAATGCTTAAAACCGGTTGTATTAACATTGGCTATATTATTAGCGGTAACATCGATACCAAAACTATTATTCTTAACTCCGGAAATTCCGTTATAAAACGCATTCATCATGGCTAAAAACCTTAGCTAAAATATTTTTCAGTATTAGACGAATCATCTGAATCTGTGCTATCCGAAGGTTTTTCTTCTTCAGAAGGTGTTTCTGAAGGCTTTTCTTCTGGTTTTTCTTCAGGAGTTTGCACGGTAGAATTGCTTGAAGTTTTATAATCTGAAATTTCAGCAATATCATCAAAGCTTACATACTGACCTCCCATTTTAGCATAAGCAACCCCATCAACAAATTTAATCGACTCTATAGGATATGATCCATAATTTGCAGTGATTTTCTCTCCATTTTTATTATTATAAACCACTTTAACGGTATATTCACCATCTCCAGCATAAACACCATCATTATTTCTACCTGGCCATTCTAGAGTAAAGAGTCCCTTTGAAACCTCTTGACCTTCACTACTCTTTTCAGAATAAACTAATTTATTGTTTTTATCATAAATTTCAAGCGTTAAACCTTTATTGTCAGAATCTTCAGGCAAATACATCTTTAAAGCGATTACCTCATCGGAACCTGTAAGCTTAATGGTATTATTGTTAACAGTCGCCATTTTTCCAATAGCCCCTATAGCCGAAGTACTCATACTAGTTGAAAACGAATCTGAAAGCTTTTGCATAGTCTCAACCATTTTTTGCATAGTTGTATTTGTATTTTGCTGCATTTCAAGAGCACTAAGTTGTGAAGTTTGAGTAAGCATTTTATCGCTATCCATAGGATCTGTTGGATCTTGATGCTGCAACTCAATCAAAAGAAGTTTTAAGAACGCATCTTTATCTAAGGTTGCATTTGGATTACTGACTATACCAGAACTACTACTACTTGTAGAGCTCGAACTATCAGTCTTTGTTGAACTGCTTGTGGAGCTTGAACTATTGCCGACTGGTGTCCAGTTAAGATTACTATTCCAATTTGTTGTTGCCATCATAAAATCCTTTTTATATTTAAGTCTTTTTTAATTAAAAGCAAAAAGTATTCCAACTTTAGAAATATTTTGCTAAAACGAGTTCCAAATTAATATTTGATTTTTCATTATTGTTTTCTATGGCATCTTTAAAGCCATATCCGCTACGATTTTTACCTTTGTTTTGATTTTGTTCTTTTTTTCCTTGATCGCTAAAATTCATTTCAAGTCCAGTAAATCCCATATTAACAAGGGAATTTTTAAACTCGGATTGATGTTGCATAAATAAATTCATAGCATTAGTATTAGAGTTAAAATTAATATGAAGATTGCTTCCTCTCTGCACCAAAGTAACCTCAACTTCACCCAAATTATTTGGATTAAGCGTGATGCTTAATTTTGTAATTGGTGCTTTATAATGCTCCATAGCCTCTTTAAGATCATTAGAGAAATACTGTAAAGTCTCTTTTGGCGTGATATTTCTAGCATTATTTTGATTGACTTTGCTTAAATCTTTTATTAAAGAATTTAAATCCTCTAAACCAACTTTATTAGCCATTTCATCATGATGATTTTTATTTTGATCAAGATTGAAATTATTTTTTGTTTCTTCTTTTTTGGTATTAAGATGTGTATTATCCTTATTTTGCACCACTTGAGTTTTATTTAAATTTTCGAAATTAACTTTTTGATCATTTAAATTCAATTTTAAATCTTGATTGTTAGTTTTATTGTCTTTTAAAGTCAGATCTTTAGGGGTTAGATTAGAACTTAGATTTTGAGAATCTTTGAGTATTTCTTTATTGGAATTTTTATCTGAATTTATGTTTTGAATTTCGCTTTTTTTGCTCTGTTCTTTTAAATTCTTTGAAAGATCTACTTCTTCTAAATTTTGCATTTGATCTTTTGAAATATTTTGCTTTTTGTCTTCTTGATTGTTTAAATTTTTTAAAATATCTTTCATGTTTTCTTGATCTGTGCCAAGTTCATTGTTTTTATTATTTTTAATATCTTTTAAAAGATCATCCAGCTGAATTGACTCTTTTTTGGTGTTTAAAGTTTCAAGTTTATCACTTTTGATTTTTGTTTTCTCATTTTCTTGACCTTTGATAATTGAATCTAAATTCTTTAAAGTCCGAGAAAGCAAAGAACTATCATCTTTTTTATGGGTATTATTTTTTTGTAAATTTTGATTTAAATTTTTACTTACATAAGCAATTTTATTGTTAATGATTTCTTTAAAAACATTATCCACAGCACCTTTAAAAAAATCCGCTTTATCAAGATTTGGAAAAGTAGCTTTTAAATCAAGCAAACGATCTACTTTAATATTTTTCACATTTAAACCCAAATCCTTAGCAATGTCTAAAAGCTCATTGAGATTGTTTGCGCCTTTTAAAGCATTAAAATTAGCTTCAGTTTTTACAAGCTGACTTAATTGACTTGAAAGATTTGCGAATTTAATATCTGCGGTATCTGTTTTTAATTTATCAAGCAAGGAAAGAATTTGCATAAAAGATGCTGATTCAAAAATACTGATTTTATCACTATCATCAAATGAACCCTTTTGAAGCTTATTGATCGCTTCATTTACTACTTCTTTTTCGCTGATCTTCATATGATCGGGCAAAAATTCATTGGTTTCATCAATGGAATTAAGCAAAGAATTTAAAAAATTCTCCCTATCATTCTCTGCGTTTTGAGTGACATTTTCTTCTTTATTTGTATTAGATTTTTGACTTGTTTTTGTTGTTTTACTAAAAGAATCACTCGATGAAGTTTTACTAGGTACAAGACTTAAAACATCGTTTTGCTGGGCTACATTTGACATGATTTTTCCTTAGTTTATTTTAAAAATTTATCTGCCGCCAAATTAGGAAATCTTTCTTCTAAATATGAATTTTCGTAAATTTTAATCATTTTATTATCATTTAAAAGAATAAGAATTTCTAAAAGTTCATCTAAATTTTTTGCTTGTGTGATTTTTTCAAAATTTTCTTCATTTTCTAAAATTTCTGAAAGTTCACTTGAAATTCTTGCCATTTTTTCATCTTTGTTTGACTTTAAAACCTCTAAAAGATCTAAAATTTGAAGCAAAGCTTCATTTTTTCTATCAATCAAATCTAAATTTAATGATACAAAAAAATCTTCATTTAATGGTTTTGACATTTTAATTTCCTTTTAAAAAAATAATATTTTGTCAAAATAAAAGCAAGAAGCGTTCCAACTTTTTATTTTTCTAAAATTAAGCAAAATTTTTATATAATCTTAACTTTTGAATTTAATAATGGAGAATCTTTTGGAAAATATCAGAAATATAGCTGTTATTGCACACGTTGATCATGGCAAAACAACAATGGTAGATGAATTGCTTAAGCAATCAGGGACTTTTAGCGAAAGAGAACAAATTTCAGAACGCGTAATGGACAGTAACGATATAGAAAAAGAAAGAGGTATAACCATACTTTCAAAAAATACTGCCATTGATTATAAAGGAACAAAAATAAACATCATAGACACCCCAGGCCACGCCGATTTTGGGGGAGAGGTAGAACGTGTTTTGAAAATGATTGATGGGGTTTTACTTTTAGTTGATGCCCAAGAAGGCGTTATGCCACAAACTAAATTTGTAGTTAAAAAAGCTTTATCTTTAGGACTTAAACCTATAATTGTGATCAATAAAATCGACAAACCAGCAGCCGATCCTGAAAGAGTGATCAATGAAATTTTTGATCTTTTTGTGGCACTTGATGCAAATGATGAACAACTTGATTTTCCTATCGTTTATGCGGCTGCAAAAAATGGTTATGCCAAATTAGATCTTAATGATGAAAGTGACAATATGGAGCCACTTTTCCAAACTATTCTTGAAAAAGTTCCTGCGCCAAGTGGTACAAATGATAATCCTTTACAACTTCAAGTTTTCACCCTTGGCTATGATAATTTCGTAGGTAAAATAGGAATTGCAAGAATTTTTAATGGTGTAGTGAAAAAAAATCAAAATGTAATGCTTGCAAAAGCTGATGGAACAAAAATCAATGGTAGAATTTCTAAACTTATAGGTTTTATGGGCTTAGAAAAAATGGATATTGATGAAGCACAAAGTGGTGATATAGTTGCAATAGCTGGTTTTGAAGCTTTAGATGTTGGTGATAGTGTTGTAGATCCTAACAATCCTATGCCACTTGATCCACTCCATATAGAAGAGCCAACACTAAGTATCGTTTTTTCGGTCAATGATGGCCCATTAGCAGGAACAGAAGGCAAGCATGTTACTTCAAATAAAATCGCAGAACGCCTAGAAGCAGAAATGAAAACAAATATCGCGATGAAGTATGAAAGCACAGGCGAAGGTAAATTTAAAGTCAGCGGTAGGGGCGAACTTCAAATCACCATCTTAGCTGAAAATATGCGTAGAGAAGGCTTTGAATTTTGCATGGGAAGACCAGAAGTTATTGTAAAAGTAGAAGATGGTGTAAAAACCGAACCTTTTGAACATTTAGTGATTGATGTACCGGAAGAATTTAGCGGTGCTGTGATAGAAAAACTAGGCAAAAGAAAAGCTGAAATGAAAACAATGGCACCAACAGGAGATGGACAAACAAGACTTGAATTTGAAATTCCAGCTCGTGGGCTTATAGGCTTTAGATCTCAATTTTTAACCGATACCAAAGGTGAAGGCGTGATGAATCATAGCTTTTTAGAATTCCGTCCTTTTAGCGGTGCTGTTGAAAAAAGAAATAACGGCGCCTTGATCTCTATGGAAAATGGAGTGGCTTTGGGATATTCTTTATTTAATCTCCAAGAACGCGGTGTGCTTTTTATCGATCCACAAACTAAAGTTTATACCGGTATGATCATAGGAGAACACTCTCGCCCAAATGATTTGGATGTAAATCCTATCAAAGGTAAAAATCTAACCAATGTTAGAGCCAGCGGAAGCGATGACGCTATAAAACTTGTCCCGCCTAGAAAATTAAGTCTTGAAAGGGCTTTAGAGTGGATAGAAGAAGATGAACTCGTAGAAGTAACTCCACAAAATATCCGCGTACGCAAACGCTATCTTGATCCAACCCAAAGAAAAAGAATGGAAAAAGCAAAATCTTAATGGATGCTTTAGAAAATCAAAGAATTCTCATATCTAAACGCTTGAAAATTTTAAAAATTTTAAGCGTTTTTGAGTCTTTGATTGTATTATTTTTAGCTTTTGTTTTTATAAGAGATGCGGTGATATCTCTTATTTTAGCCGTATTTGTAGGTATTTTTTTCTTTCGTTTTACTTCTAAAAAACTTATTCTTGCTAAAAAAGAATTACAAATTAACGCTCTTAATCTTTTTCTTAAACGCTATGGGGCTAAATTTAAAAAAGAGGGCTTAAGTCAAAAAGATTTTTTAAAATTGGAATTTGTTTCAGATTTAAAAGATTTTAAAAGCCAAAATTGCTTTGATTTTAAGGAATTTAAAATCTATGATGTGCAATTTATCAGTGAAAACAAAGATTTTTTTTGTGGAATTTTACTCCAGAGCTTAAATTCAAACAAAAAACATGATTTTAATGATGAAAAAAATATCTATACTAAACTTAAAAACAAAAATTTCACTCTAGATCATATCTTTAATAAAAACAATTATTTTCTTATTGCAACTTTGCAAAATCCTTTCTTTATCGATCTTAGTCAAAATTTAAAAGATAATTTTGAAATTTTAGAAAAAAATTTAAATTCCATCAAAAATAAATTTCTTTAGTCGATATAATCCATACTTAAAAATTTGTAATATTAAATACTTAGACTTAGTATTTAAGTTTTAATATGATAAAATGGAATAAAATAACCAAAACTAAGGAGAAAACTCATGAAAAAACATGTTTTATTATTAAGCCTTTGTTTAGGTTTAAGCCTAAATGCAAAAAATGTAAGCGATTATAAAGTAGGCGAAGAACTCAATGACAAAGAAGGGGTTGCTTATTTTAAAGAGCTTTCAAACAGACCTGAACAAGAATGGCCAAATAAAAATTTAAGCATCAATGACGTACCAAAAGGCAAAGAAGGAGACTTAATCCGCTATGGTATTAAACTTTTAAGCAAGACAGAAAGCACCTTAGGGCCTTATAGCAAACTCAAAAAAACAAGCAATGAGGTTAATTGTATCTCTTGCCATATGGATAATGATGGCAATGGCTTACCGGGCACGAAAAAATACGTGATCCCATTTTTAAATGTTATGAACAATTATCCAAGATTAGACATAGAAACCATGAAAATCATTTCTTTAGAAGATAGAATTCGTGGCATGGGCGGAACTGATTCTCATCGCTTCCCTGATAACTCTAAAGAAATGAAAGCGATTTTAGCGTATTTTAAATGGCTAAAAAGTGCCTATGGTATCAAAGATGGAGTGAAATTACAAGGTGAATTTTTTGCTAAAATGAATTTCCCAAATCGCCCAGCTGATCCAGTTCGTGGCAAAAAACTTTTTGAAGAAAATTGCGTCGCTTGTCATGGAGAAAGAGGACTAGGGGTCAAAAATGCAAACTATGAAAAAGGCACTGGGCATTTATATCCATCATTGCTTATCTATCCTGATGGCGGACACATGGCTATGATCCCATTTTTAGCAAGATTTTTAAAATCTGCTATGCCTTTTGGTGCAAGTGCTGACAATCCGATCTTAAGTGATGGCGATGCTTTAGATATCGCAGCTTATGTTAATACAGGCTTTGTAAGAATGCCGATCGTTACAACAGAAAACCGCGCAGGACTTGACACCGCTTATAGCAAATCTCCGTCCTTAAAACCTGAATATTTTGCTTCACCACAACAAAATTTAGATCCTAAAGAATACATCAAAGTCAAATACGGACCTTGGAAAAATCCAAACTATTTTCCAGGAGAATAATTGATTTGGGGCTCTCCCAAATCAATCTTCTTTTGCTAAATTTTCAAGACTTTTAATCCCTTCTTCACCGATTAAATTTTCACCTTTTAAATCACTAAATATCGCATTTAACGAACTTACAATAGCTGTAGAATTAAAACTTAGATTTTCTATAGCTCTTTCTCTTTTTTTCCATATATTTTGCAAGGCTCTTTTTTCAGCTTCAAGCTCTTCTCTCATGGTTTGGTAAGTTTTCAGTATGAAAGTGATTTGAGTGTTAAATTCTTTAGAATTTAGATATTCATATAAAATATGATTTTTTTCATCTTTATTTTGCAAGGCATTTTTTAATTTGTAAGCATTGATTATGCTTTCTCTAAGCACAGCTAAGACGCCTTTAAATTCGGCAAAAGTGCAGATTAAAATTCCTTCTTTAAAATGCGTTTTTTCTTTATCTTTAGGCATGGTTTTTGTGATCAAAACCGCGATATCACTTTTTGCGGCTATGCTATCTAGTTTTAATTTATCTAGCCATTCTTTATTGAATTCTTTAGTGCGTTTGCTCTCGTATAAAATCTTGCCACAAGTATTTCCAAAAGCATCTTTAACGATGTGCAAACAATCCGCCCCATTAACACCCTTTGGCACTTCTTTAACCTCATCACTAAAATATTCATTTTGGATATATTCTTCGATGAGTAGTTCCGCCGCTTCGCCTTGAAGTTGCTGTGAGCCTTGCTCGACTTTACGTTTTGCTGCATCAAGTTCCTGAGTGACACTTTTAAATTTGATCTCAAGTTCTTTAAATTTTATATCTTGCTCTTCATTTATGCTTTGAAATTCAAGACGAATTTTTTCCTTTTCTAGCTCTAAATTTTTTCTTTCCTGCTCTTTAAATTCTTTAAAAGCCTCTTCTTTGATTTGCAATTTTAATCTTTCTTCATTTTCTTTTTGTTCTCTTTTTAGCCTTTCATTTTCAGCCTTTAAAGTCAAAAGTTCGCTTAGTTCTTTGCTTTTTTTATCGAGCTCTTCTTGCATGATTTTCTTTTCATTTTCATGTTCTTTAGCGAATTTCTCCATAAAATCTTTTTGAAAAATTTGCTTTTGCAAAAGTGCTTCTTGTTCGATTTTTTGTTTTTCGATGTCAAGCTTTTGGCTAACTTGCTCGCTAATGAGTTTTTCTTGTTCGGCCTTTTGCGCTTTTAGCTCGGATAAAATTTTAGAATACTCCGCCCTTTTTTCATTGACTTCTTTTTCAAATTCTTGCTTTTGTTTTTGCATATCTAGTTTAGCTTTGTCTAAAATTTGAGTGTATAAAGCCAAGCTAATATCGATAAAATTTCCGCAATTTGGACATTTTATTTTTTCATTTTGAAAATTTTGCAAATTCTTTCCTTTTGTTAAATGGATTTTTTATAAAAATTATATTAAATTATAGCTTTTTACTTTTTAAAAAGGGAATTTATGCAAAAACAAACACAAATTCACGGCTTTAAAAAATTAAAACTTATTGTTATTCTTGCTTTGATGTCAAGCATAGCGCCACTTTCTACGGATATGTATTTGCCTGCGCTTTCTCACGTGCAACAAAGCTTTCAAACGAGTTCTTTTTTAACCCAATTAAGCCTTGCGAGTTTTTTCATCGCTTTTGCCTTAGGGCAGCTTATATATGGGCCTTTAAGCGATGTTTTTGGGCGAAAAATTCCTGCTTTAATAGGAATTTTGTTTTTCATACTCTCTAGCTTTTTTTGCGTGATCATTGACAATATTTATGCTTTTATCGCTTTAAGATTTTTCGAGGCTCTTGGAGGATGTGCTGGAGTTGTGATCGCAAGAGCGATCATTAATGACTTATTTGAGATCAAAGAAGCGACGGGAATTTTTGCTTTGATGATGGTTTTTAGCTCTCTTGCACCTATGCTTTCACCTACTTTTGGTGGATTTTTGCTTGAGTATTTTTCTTGGCATAGTATTTTTGCTACGCTGTTTGCCCTTGGGATCACGCTTTTTTTAATGATACTTTTTGGGCTTAAAGAATCCGCACCCAAAGTTGCTGATAAAAAACAATTATGCCCTTATGAGGCTTTTAAAAAATACAAAATCGTTCTTAGCGATAAAGCTTTTTTCATCTGCGTTATTTGTGTATCTTTCGCACTGGCTGCGATGTTTGCTTATATCGCTGGATCGAGTTTTGTTTTTACGCAATTTTTTGGCATCAGTGAGCAAAAATTTGCACTGATTTTTGGAGCCAATGCCTTTGGATTTGTCATCTGTGCTAATATCAATGCGAGATTGGTTTTAAAATTTGAAAGCAAAAAAATTCTCTCTAAAGCTTTGGTGGTTATGCTTTTATCGACGATTGTTTTGCTTGTAAATGCTTGTTTTTTCCCGAATTTATTTCTTTTTGAATTTAGCCTTTTTACGAGTATAGCTATGCTTGGCTTTATCGCGCCAAATACTGTGACTTTGGCCATGGCAAGATTTAAAGAAAATAGCGGAACAGCTTCAGCTATACTTGGGGCTATGCAATTTGGCTTTGCTGGGACGATTTCTTACATCGTCGGTGCCATAAATGCAAATACACCGATAATCCTTGCTTTAGTAATGTTTATTTGCGTTTTGATCGCTAATGGAGTGTATTTTCTAGCTAAACCTAAAATTTAGCTAGGCACTATGGAATTTTTTCGTGCGGTTTTTTGGAGTGAAAAGACAACCAAACTTATACAAAAAATATATAAAAATATTGTTATATTTTCTAACCAAGCTTGACGAGATTTGAAAGTAAAACTTACCATTTGAAACAGATTAAAAGGACTTATCGTGATATAAAAAAAACAAATCACCGCATAATATAAAATAAAAAAAGTTCTAACAAACAATAAGCCTATAAAAGAATACATAAAGATTAAATATACAGCATTGCTATCATTTAAAGCTTTCACATTTAGAATATTTTTTAATACTTTAAGCAAATCATTGTCTATGCTAAAGAATTCAGATAAATTCCCATTTCCATACTTTAAAACAAACAAAATAGAAGCAAAGAAACCTACAATTACAATCAACCATCTTAAATTTAAAATCAAGTCTGTATGATGATCACAAAGATTTCTATAAAACATAAGTTGATATTTATCCAACCATTCTTTAGAAAATTTCTTAGGTTTTTTAGAATTTAGCTCTATCTCTTTACAATAAAGCTCGCATTTGTGAAAATTTGATGCGTCTAGGGAATTATTATCTTTTATCAAGACATTTTTAAAAACCCTAAAAGAATCTCTAAAATCATTAGCAAATTTATCTAAAGATTTTTCATCTTGTTCTTTTTTATTTTTATTAAATTCTTCACACTCTTGATTGATTTTCTTTTCTAAATCTTCAAAATCAAAATTTAAATTCGTATTGACAACATTTAAATTTCCTTTGAAAATCGCTTGGGAGAAATTCGGAGTTTCGCTAAAAATTGTATTATAAAAATTAGCGATATCATAAAAAATAGCCTTGCTAAAATTTACTTCTCCAAAATTTGCAAAAGAAAAATATGCTTTTCCAAAAAAAGATGATTCTTTAAAATTTACACCACTTAAAAATTTTACATTGTTAAAATATACATCTTTTTTAAAATACGCCCTAGAAAAAATAGATTTTTTATTAAAATAAGCATCGCTAAATCTAACATTTTTACCGAAGGAAACCTTATAAAAAGATACTTGATCTTGAAAGCTACAAAAATCAAATTTTACATTATCTAAAAATTCAACATTGTGTGGAGTGAAAGGTTTTAAAAAAATATTTTTTGAAAAATCAACTTTATGAAATTTAATATAATATAATAAGATTTCATTTATTTTATTACTATATATTCTAGCATATGCATAGAATTCAGAGTGTCCGTAAAAATTTAATTTATCAATATTACAATCACTTATTTCAAAAAAATGACCAAATTTTACGCCTAAAGCAGTAATAGTGTTTAGCTTGCATTTTCTAAAGAAACATACATTTTTTACTTCTTTAATATTAAAATTAATAAATTCAAAACAACACTCTTCAAAACACAACGGAATATCATTAAATGATGAAAAATATACATGATTAAAATTAACTCCTCTAATACAAAAACACTCGTAAGAAGTCGGCGAAGAAGTATCTCGAACAAGCTGATAAAAAATACAATTTATATCAATATTAAAATTTTTAGATAAGGCTAAAAATATTTTGTCTTGCTCCTCTTTTGTAAATTGTGACATTTGTTCTACCTTTAAATAGTAATATAATTTTAATTTATTTAATATGATTTTTATATTTATCAGATATAAAACAAATATAAAAACAACTTTTCACTCTATCCATTTAATCCCTCATCTTTCATCGTATTTCCTTGACTTTCATTTGTTTTCAACTTGGCACTATGGAATTTTTACGTGCGGTTTTTTGGAGTGAAAAAAGGACTAAAGCCATTAGTATAGTATAAGCAAATGTTAAATGTATAAATAAAGGATTATCAAAAGATATTTTATCATAAACAAGCTTTCCAATTAAAGGATTTAAAATAAATATATTTTTACCCATAGCAAAAATAGTAACAATATAACTAAAAACTATAAGAATATATCTAAAAAATAATGAATTTAAATATACTATCCACAAATAAAAAATGCAAAATGCAAAAAATATCCCTATATTTGATAAAATCGTTAAATTATTTTGACTCTTTGGAATAAAGATATTTATATAAAGTAAAATTACCAGTAAAGCAAAAACATAAGCACATAAATTCCATAAACTTTTTAATCCATCTTTAAAAATTATGTTTTTTATAAAATCTAATTGTATATCTTTTAAAATCTTATAAAGTGTCACTATAATAAAAATCAAACAAATAATACAAAAAATTATCAAAATATAGCCATAATATTGTTGTATAAATGAAAAATTTAAAATTTTTTGCTTAGCTTCTGTAAAAAAAGAAAATATATTTGATAATTTATCCAAATCTTTGGATTTTTTTTCTAAATTAAACTCAAATCCTCCTATAAAAATAAACAAAACATACAAAGCAATCAATAAAATAAGATTATTAAAAACTCGCAAAAAGTCCGTATGATGATCGCAAAGTTTGCGATAAAATCCCAAAAGTAAAAAATCCACAAAATCTCGAATTCTCGAAATATTTTTTTCTAAATCTGTCATATTTTCTACATTTTTGCCTTTTTTATCCCAATTTTGTTTTAACTCTATTTCTTTACAATAAAGCTCGTATTTGTGAAAATTTGATGCATCTAGGGAGTTATTATCTTTTATCAAGGCATTTTTAAAAGTCCTAAAAGAATCCCTAAAATCATTAGCAAATTTATCTAAAGATTTTTTATTTTCTTCTTTTTTATCTTTATTAAATTCTTCGCACTCTTGATTAATTTTCTCTTTTAAATTTTCAAAATCAAAATTTAAATTTGCATTGACAACATTTAAATTTCCTTTGAAAATTACTTGAGAAAAATTTGGAACCTTTTCAAATTTTACCCCATAAAAACAAGCAGTTTTTTCAAATTCGCACTCATGAAAATTAGCATAATCATAAAAATGAGAATTATTAAAATAAACATTGTCTTTAAATTTAGACATTTTAAAATAAGCTTTATTTTTAAATTTAAAATTCATAAAATTAGCTGTTTCTTTGACTTCGCAAAAATTAAATTTAAAATCACCCTTTATGACAACATCGCAAAGGCCAGATAGATTAAAATCATTAAATTCACATTTTTGAAATTCAATATTTCCATCTATATGATTATTGATAGATATTTGTTTAAATTTACAGTTATTAATGTTAATTTTATCAATAACTTCAACTCTCCCATTAAATTTCAAATATAATTCATTGCAGTTATTAATAAACAATTTATCAAATTTGACATTATCATTAATTATCAAAGATAGTTTTTTTACATTATCAAAACTTAAATATTGCTCAAAAAGCATATTATTTAAATGTATTTCTAAAATCTTATTTTCGTCATAATGTCGCTTAAAATTATCTTTATTTCCATCAAAACAACAACTACTTTCTATAATATATTGTTTTTCACTATTTAACTTTGCTTCACCTTTTATATAATTTTCAAATTTTATATCTTCTTCATTATTGATATTTTTTTTAGATAAAAAACTACTTACCAAATCCATTATTTCCCTTCTATGATTTTTATTTCTTCTTCGGTGAGATTATACAACTTATAAACTAAAGTGTTTATTTTGTCTTCTTGAATTTTGGTATCTGCGTTTTTGTCTTGTTCTTTGGCTTTTAAAATCTCATCGACTAAGGTTGCTAACTCGTCAGCTGTTTTTTGATTTTTAGAATTTATCTTTGGTATAGGAAGTTTTTCTAAAAATGCTTTCTTGTATCTAAAGCCATTTTCTCCCAAATTTCCACCTGCATAAAACTCCTTGAAAATATAAGCTACAAATTCATTATTTAAAAAAGCAATTAAATATTTTAGGTTTTCCCCTGTTAAAACAAAACTTGTAGCTTCTGCATAAAAATTTAATTTTGTATCTAAATAAAATTGAGGCTCCCTTACTATTTCGCTATAAACAATCTTTTCTTTTTCAAATTCTTCGATATAAGCACAATTTCTAAGATTATAAGGGGTAATTCCTTTATCAGCCCTTTTTTCTAATTGTGGATAAAATTCATCTAAATGTTTTTTTAAACTTGGATATTCAGCTATATTTATAGGTGGAATTTGGTTTTTATTTTCATCTTTATATCCATTGTGAGTATTGATTATCCAAAGTCCCGCCCATTCATAAGCATACCTTTTTATATCGCGTCCACGTAGCATTTTGCGTATGAGTTTGGCAGTGCGTTCTTTTTCTTCTTCGTCTTTGCAATTTGCTAAAATCTCATCTTTTTTTTCAGTGGTGATGATAAAAGCTTCATTGTAGCCGGTTTTGATACCATAATTTATATTAAGCCCATACCAATCCTTAAGCGGAGTGCCTATACGCTCTATCTTGGCCTTTAGGGCACTGATGTTTTCATCGCTAAAAGTAAAGCTTTCTTTACTTAAGGATTTTTGCGGAAGTTCTTTGAAATTTGTATTTAAAGCGATATTAAAAGTTTTTAAATTTTCATTATCTAAGGCAAGGTATTTGAAATAAGAATCTTTAGGCTTTAGTTTTTTAAAACTCAGTATGCTTGTATCCACTGTGGCACTATCAAAAACTTTGACGCCGTTTAGATCGATGTATTCTAAAATTTGAGTATTTTTGAGTAAAAATTCACGCAAAGCCTCGCCATATCCTGCACGAGTGTATTTGTTAGATGTGATGAAAGATAGGACGCCGTTTTCTTTAAGCACGTTAAAACCTAGCTCGTAAAAATACGTATAAATATCGCTCGTGCCTTTATAAACCTTATAATTTTTTGCTAAATTTGGCTTAAGCTCTTTTATCTCTTCTTGTCTGATATAAGGCGGATTGCCGATGATGAGATCAAAGCCTTGAAAATTTCCGTTACCATCAAGCACTTCAGGGAATTCAAAACGCCATTCAAAAGGATGTGATTTTTCTAGCTCAAAAATACGCTCATAAAGATCTAAAAGTTTTTTAAATTCTTTTCTTGCGGCTTTTTCATCAAAACTGAATTCAAACATATTTTTAGAAAAAAAGCTTTTAAATTTTTCATCGTGATGTTCATCGGCTAAAAAATCGCCGTATTTTTTAGAATACTCGTTTGCGTTGTTGGTTAGTTGTTTGATTTCTTTGGCAAATTTGTCTTTAAGACAAAAATTTTTAAAAGATTCTTTGAGGTTTTTGATTTCTTTAGCGATGAGATTTTTATCGGTGTAAAATCCTTCCTTATAGTCTTTAACTATGTGTTGATACTTTTTCATACGCTCTTTGATGTTAGGGTAATGCGATAAAGACTTTTGAGTGTCAAAATACGCGATCAAAGAATTTCCGCATTTTATGTTTATGTCGATGTTGGGTAGGGTTTTAAGATCGTGATAATTCTCATCATCAAAACCTTGATAAAAACTATGCTTTAAAAGCTCTATCCAAAGTCTTAGTTTGGTGATCTCGCAAGAATTTGGGTTGATATCGACGCCAAAAAGATTGTTTTCTATGATGTCTTTTTTTGTGTAAAAAAGTTCTTGTTGGATCAAATGCGCTTTGTCTTTGTGCGTGCTTGGGCGTTTGTATTCTATAAATTCACCTTTGCGATCGGTGATGAGAATTTCATCGTTTTGCACCTCTAGGTAAAATTCTTCTTCGAAAAGATTTAATTCATCATAAATGCTAAGCATCACATTTAAAGCAGAAACTAGAAAATGCCCGCTTCCCACGGCCGGATCGCAAATTTTGATGGAATTTAAAAGCTCTTTTTGTGCGTTTTTGTCTTCTTTTCTCAAAGCTTTTCTTAACTCGCTTATGTCTTTAGCCTCAAGATCAAATTTGGCGTTGAATTTATCAAGAACTACTTTTGTGATACTTTCTTTACACATATAAGAAGTGATAAAGCTTGGCGTATAAAAACTTCCTTCTTTGTAGCCGTTGAGTTTTTCAAAAACATTTCCTAAAACGCTAGAGCTTATGAGTTCTTTTTGGCTTAAAATTTCGCTTTGCTCATCATCGCTACCAAAATCAAAACTATCTAAAAATTCAAACAAATACTCTAAAAGCCCAACTTGTCCTTTTTTAGCCTTGCATTTATCATCCTTTAACACCGTGTGTTTATAGTAATCAAGCTTTAGATTGTTGCTTAAATTTGCGATTTCAAGGGTATTTTCTATGCTTTGTTTTTCAAATAAAGATGAATTCAAGTAAGGCAAATAAGCAAATTCGCTTTTCTTTCTTGCATCTTTTGCCTTAGCTAAAATTTCAAAGAAAAGTTCGCTCAATTTACCAAAATCTGGAATTTTTTTGACATTTAAAAATTTCAAATTTTTATCATCATTAAAACGCACCAAATTTGACTCGATAAGCTTTAAAAATAAAATACGATTTAACCATAAAATCAAAAGCTTTAAAATGACTTCAAAATTTTCTTCTTTAAGCTTGGAATTAATAGCCGTATAAAAAGTACCCTGCTCTTCCTTGCTTTCCTCGCTTTTGGCGATGATGAGTTTTGAGTTTTGTTTGTTTTCACAAAGCCCTAGGATATACAAAAGCTCTTTATAAAACGCGTTGTTTAGGGAATTTGCGTCGTTTGGATTGAATTCGGCCAATAAACAAGCTTTATTAAAAATTTTAAACAAGGGTTTTAACTCGCTAAAGCTTGGTTTTTCTTGCTCCAAAATCGGCTTTAAGTCGATGAAAATTCCTTTCAAACTGCTTTTAAGATAAAGATCTGAATTTAAAAGCTTTTCAAATTCCTTGTAAATTTCATCGGTATTGCCTTTAAAAAGAGAAGCTTTGCTTTCAAAATTTTCAAAAGCTTCTTTGCAATGCTTGTTTTTGTTAAAAAGCTCTTCAAATAAATCTGCCTTGAAAATGAAAAAACTATAAAAATCCGTGATGATGATATGCTTAAGCGATGAATTTAGGGCTTTTCTTTCGCGAAGATAATACAAAATGCACTCTTGCAAGGCTTTGCAATTTGGCTTGTTTTGAGTGAAAAATTCTTTAGAATGAGGCGTTTTTGCTTCGATGATGACTTGAGTAAATCCATCTTTTTTTAAGGCTAAATCTATGCCGCTATTGCCTTTGTGTATGCTTTTGACTTCACATTCAAAATTTAAACTTTCAAAAAATTTGCTTAATGCATTTGCCACGAGGGAATCTTCGTTGTTTTTGAGATTGTTTTCGAGGTTGGTTTTATAGTCCTTTAAAATCTTAACAAAATCGTTTAATTCTGTCTCTAAAATAGGCTTTTTGCGATAATAAGGATTTAAAAATTCTTTTTCATTAAGCAAAGTAAAAAGCATCATCAACCTTTAATAAAAAAATAATTTATTATTTTACTAAAATTTACTTTTGATAAAGAAAAAATCCCTACAAGTTTTTTATTTTTTAAGAATTTAATTTATTAACAATGCCTTCATATGCCTTCTTTACCAATTCTTTCTCAAAAAAATCATTTAAAATTTGAATAAAATCTTTTACATGATTTTCATTTTCGATCAACCAATAAATAAAAGCGTATTCTCCTTCTAGTTTTTGATTGTTTATTAATTTATCGCAATAATAATGATCTTTGTATTTTTTAACATTTTCTTTTTTTGTATCTTTAAACAATTCTAAACATTGCTTATATTTTTCATCTTCAACATCTTCATCATCGTTTGATATTTCAAATGTTAAACCAAAAGTATCGTAACGACTTTTTTGAAAATAAAGATAAATACAAGGATATAAACTCTCATTTTTATAATCTTTAGGATAAAAAACTAACACGCCTCGATTGGCGCGATTTTCTTCTATTTTATTAGCAAGAAAAACAATATCGCTTATTTTAATTTCCATTTGCTCAAAATTGTCAAAAAATTCTTCCAAGATGGTTTTGCAAATACTATTCCATTTATACTGAATGATATTTTTAGCTTTTTTATAATCTTCTTCTTTTAAATTTTTAAGTTCTGATTTGTTTTTGCTATATCTATATAAAATCATAGCATTGTTTAAATTTTTCATTTTTGTTTTTATATCTTTTGAAAAAATAAATTCCAACACATCATCTCTTTGAATATACTCATTTGTTATATACCATTGTAAAATATCTTTATATTGTTTGAGAGTAAAAATAATATTTTGTATATCAGATGAGAATTTTTGATTTTTAATTGATTTTTTTTCATATATTTTTATACATTGACAAATCCATTCTTTAATCCACATATAATCCATTTTCAAATAGTAACTCATGATATTTTCATTTTTATCTTTGATCAAATTTTCTTTTATAGTAAAACCGCCTAAGCTGTAATAACTGGGATTAATATCCGCATCTTGATGCAAATATATAGTTAATATATTTTTATAGCAATCATTTACATCTTTGATATTTTTTCTTATAAAGCTAATGTAATCTTTTAATTGATTTTTTTGATCTTTTGCGTAAATTTTATTTTCTATTATAATGTATCTTTTATCTTTGAATGTTATCAAAATATCTATTCTTCTATTATCTTTGACACAGGCTTCTGTTTCTATACTTTTTATATCTTCTACGTTTAAATTTTCAAACTTAGTATTTTTTAAACTTTTACCAAGTTTTTCTAAAAATATTTTTGCAAAATTTTTTTGATAATGTCCTTTTTCTATATCAACCAAATAAGCTATAAATTTAGAATGATAATTTTCTTTTTCTTCAACATTTAAAGCTTCAAATATATTTATATCGCTAAAACCATCATTAGCATCTTTTTCAAATTTATGATCTGCTTTAGATAACCCTTTGATAAAATCTTCCATATCTTTCCTTCTATGTTACAACTTCTCATGCTCATCTATCAAACAAACCATTTTTTAAATTATCATTTATTATATAAAAAATATATTGAATAAAAACTTTTATTGTTTAATCACAAACTAAAATAGGGCTAAAGTACAACCAACTAAACTTTTAAATCCTACCTAATCAAACTATAAAATAAACCTTGATAAATGCTAACCCTAAAACATTTCTCATAAATCATTTAATAAACCCAAATCTTAATAAATTTCTTTAATTTATTCACAAGCTAAAACAACAAAGTTAAAACATACAAAGCATCCAAAGAAAAAAAAATAAAAGATTAATTTTTAACAAGATATAAAACCCACCCTAATAAGACTTAACAAACTAATCCCAAAAACTTAACTATATAAGACAAATCTAACCAAACTAACTTAACCCTAACAACCAAGAAAAAACAAAAACCAATCAAACATCAGTTAAAGCTATACAATTAAGCAAGATAAAGCTACACAAGCAAATACAAACCCAAACTCTAAACTAAATCCTTTTAAATAACCAAATCAAAGATATGAAATAAATTTCAATAAATCTAAAAAAAATAATCTAAACCCTTAACCAAACAACCAACCTAAAAAACCAATTAAAACCCACAT